>NZ_CFIFWG010000108.1:0-10829 GCF_984466335.1 Roseitalea sp.
CGACATCCACATCGTTCACGAACGTGACGCCGGCGCCTACCAGGTCGCCGATGAGCTGCGCCTGCGATTGCATGACGATGTCGGCCATGTAGTCGCCCGCTTCGATGGCGGCCTGGTCGATGATGGCGCGCAAATCCTCGTCCAGCGCCCTGTAGACGTCCTCGTTGATCACCGGCCCGGTGAACGCGGTGAAGTGCCCGGTCATGGAGACCGTGTCGGCGTTCTCGTAAAGCCGCGACCCCCAAAGCGAGGACAAGGGCGCTTCGGCCGCATCGACAACGCCCGAGGCCAGGCCGGAATAGACCTCCGTCCACGCCAGGGTCTCCCCTCGCGCGCCGAGCGCTGCGAAGGTTTCGATCCACATGACGTTGGGGGGCACGCGGATCGACAGATTGTCCAGATCGGCCAGCGAGCGGACCGGCTGATCGGAAATGATATGGCGGCTGCCGAAAAGCCAGTTGAGCGAAAGAACGCGGATGCCCTGTTCTCTGGCCAGTTGATCGACGATGCCCCGATACCAGTCGCTTTCCAGAAGCTTGCCGAAATCGGCGGGATCATCGAGAAGGTAGGGCCCGTTGAGCACGCCGAAATCGGCCACATAGTCCGACAGATAGCCGGGATCGGAAATCTGGATGACGGGCGCGCCCATGCGGACCTGCTCGTAAAGGTCCAGATTGCTGCCCAACTGACCGGCGGGGAAAACCTCGACGGCGATGCGGCCGTCCGAGCGTTCGGCGACCAGCTCGGCGAACCGTTCCGATGCCAAATGCATGGGCTCGGATGTTGACAGAACATGGGCAAGGCGCAGCGTGACATCCTGCGCCTGGGCGCCGGTGGACAACAGCGCGACCATCGCCACGGCAAAAGAAGAAACCAGCGGTTTCATCGAATCCTCCCTGGGTTGTTGTGTCATCGCACGGCGATGAACCGGTTTTTGCCGGCTTGCGGTCAGCTTAATCCCCTGATTTTTCACTTGTCAAATTATTTTTTGCATATAAAAATTCAAGACGATGGAAATCGAGCAGTTCTTCGAAGACTATGAGATCGGCCAGGCGCGGCGCACAACGGGCCGCACGATCACCGAGGCCGATATCGTCGTTCACGCAGGCCATTCGGGGGACTTCTTCCCCCACCACATGGACGAGGAATGGTGCAAGACACAGCCTTTCGGCGCCAGAATTGCCCATGGCACCATGACGTTTGCCATCGGCATCGGGTTGACGGCCACGCAGATCAATCCGCGCGCCTTCACCTATGGCTATGAGCGGCTTCGCTTTCCCAATCCGGTCTATATCGGCGATACGATCCGAACCAAGGTGACCATCGGCCGGGTGGACGACGATCCCAAACGCCCCGCCTACGGTCGGATCACGGAAATCTGCGAAACGACGAAGCAGGACGGTTCGACGGTGATGTACTGCGAGCACGTTCTTCTGGTCGAGCGACGGGAGCGGCCGGCGTGAGCGATCCCGTGAACGCATCCTTGTTGCAGAGCTGGCCAGGTCCGGCCAGGCCCAAGCCCATTACGATTATCGGCGCGGGCGGCATCGTCCGCGACGCCCACCTGCCCGCCTATCGCAAGGCGGCGCTTCCGGTTGCCGGCATCGTCGATACCGATGCGCGGCGGTCGCATGCGCTGGCCAAGGCATGGGATATCCCGACCGTCCACCCAACGCTTGAAGACGCCGTTGAAAGTGGCGGAACGGACACCGTCTACGACATCGCGACGCCGCCCCATGTGATAGCTTCCCTTCTTGGCGCGCTGCCGGACGGGGCCGCCGTTCTGATCCAGAAGCCCATGGGCGCCCACCAGGACCAGGCGCGGGCCATTCGGCAGATATGCCGCGACAAGCGACTGAAAGCTGCGGTGAATTTTCAGCTCCGCTTCTCGCCCATGATGATGGCGGTCGCCGACGCGGTGCGCAAGGGCGTGCTCGGCGATCTGCTGGAGGTCGAGGTGCATGTGAACATCTTCACGCCCTGGCGGCTTTTCCCTTTCCTGATTCCCATGGAACGGGTGGAAATCGCCGTCCACTCCATTCACTATCTCGACACGATCCGGGCGATCGCGGGCAACCCCAAGGGCGTGTTCGCGCGCTCGATGGGCGATCCGCGCGCGGCCGATTTCGCGCAGACGCGCACATCCGTCCTGCTCGACTATGGCGCGCGGACCCGCGCGGTCATGACGATCAACCACAACCACCCCCACGGCCGCAAATTCCAGTCGGCGTGGTTCCGCATCGAAGGCACCGAGGGGGCGATGATGGTGAAGCTTGGGGTCTGCTACGATTACCCCCATGGCGAGGCCGACGAATTGTGGCTGTGCCGGAAAACTGGGGACTGGCAGCAGATTCCACTGGAAGGGGCGTGGTTCATCGACGCCTTCATGGGCACGATGCGCAACCTCCAGCGCTTCGATGCGCAGGAGGATGGCGATCTTTATGCCGGCGTCGAGGATGCCTATCAGACCATGGCGCTGGTCGAGGCGTGCTTTGCCTCGATGCGCAAGCCCGCAGAGCCGCCTATCCTTGACTGACCGGCGAGGCGGCAATGCCCCCGCCCAGGCTGCGCGAAAGCTGGCCGGCGGCCGCAAGCAGCGCCTGAAGGCAGGCGTCGAAGCCGATGGGATCGTCATAGCGCTGTAGATAGGGAATGGTCATGGCCGCCACGGCCTGACCGGTATGGTCGATGACGGGCGCGGAAATGTTGGTGATGCCCTGCACCACGAAGCTTTCGGTGGCCTCGTGGCCGCGCGCGCGAATGGCGGCAAGCTCCCGGCGCATCCGGTCGGCGGTCTTGTCGGCCGGCAAGGGAACCTGGGCCAGGAAATCCTCCACATCGTCCCTGGACATGAATGCCAGGATCACGCGGCTGGAGGATGCGCGCCAAAGATCGATGCGCGCGCCCAGGCGAATGCTGAGAATGTTGTTGCCCGGCGAATCGACCTGCCCGATGACAAGCAGCGCGTCATTGCTGATCACCCCCAAATGCACGGTCTGATTGATCTGGCGCGCAAGGCTGCGCATTTGCGTGCCGGCCAAGGCCGTCAGCCGCCTGATCATCGGTGTGCGGTGAGCGACCTCGAACAGAAGCGTCGTCAGCCCATAGCGATCGGTATCGGTGTCCAGCGCGATATAGCCGCGCTCGGCGAGCACGACGAGCATGCGGAAGATCTCGCTGACGGAGCGGTTGAGCGCACGCGAAATCTCCGACTGGGTCAGGCCGGCTTCCTCGCGCGCGAGCAGCTCCAAAATGTCGAGCCCTTTCTCAAGGGCCGGAGCGGAATATGGTTTGCGCCTGCCTTCTTCCTTCACGCTCACGCTTGCTTGCCCCTTTCCGGAACGGCCGCACCGGCCGGCGACGGCTCCCTTACACTTTAGAACATGTTCCCGAAAGTGCATGCGGTTTTCGGATAGGAACATGCTCGTAATCAAGGCGTTGGAGCATTGCGCGTAAATCGGCGATCAGGAGAAACGCTCCGGGGCCGGTGGCGCTTCACCGGCGAAAGGGGCGGAACGCAAGGTCGTGCGGATGCATGGCGGGCGGCTTCGGAGCACGCTCGGCCGCCGTTTCGAGCCGCTTCAATGATGATCGGTCAGGCGCAATACGGTGTTGCCGATCCCGCCCCGTTCGACGCGGCGGTGGGCCTGAGCGATATCGTCAAGGGCGATGATAACCGCACATCGCCCGCGCTTGCGATCGTCATTGTTCGTCGCAGGACACGAAAAATCTCATCCACCAAGGCGCTTCAAGCCCAACGACGAGGGACGCCAAAATGGCGGCTTTGCCGGGCGGCCCGCAGGGTTGGGCCAAAGCTTGTCCCGAACCACGATCCGGGATCGGCCCCGACGGCATCGAAAATGCTCGCAAATGGGCGCACACTTGCTTGCGCTTTTCTCCCGGTCAGAGCCGGCTTTGGTCTCCAACACAGTCAATCGTCAATGTGTAAACACAGGCCCTAGTGTGGCGGATTTGAAGTTCGTTACAGTGTTCGCGGCACGCTTCTGAACGAACTTCAAATCCGTAAACCACACTAGAATCAAACACCTGCTAGTGTCCTGATCGAATCTGAAGTTCGTACGGAGCATGCTGCGTAACGAAGCGAACTTCAGATCCGGGACACCAGGGGCAAGCGGTTCGACGCCGCATGGATGCGGTCGCGTTGATGCATGCCAGGGGACATCAAACCACCGCCTGCGCCTCGAAATGCCAGCCCAACGCCGCCGATATGTTGGCGGTCGTATCGAGCACAAGGCCACGCAGGAGCCGGGTGCGCTCGTTTGTCAGTCGTTTTGCGGGCCCGGCAACACTGACGGCGGCGACAACCTCGCCACCGGCGCGGTAAACGGCGCCCGCAAATGAAAAGGCGTTCATGTCGAGGTCCTGCGTGGTTTCGTTCACACCGGTCCGGCGAATCTCCATCAGGATGGCCTTGAGCTCTTCGGGATCGGTGACGGTGTAGGGCGTATATTTCTTCAGCCCGCTGGACAGCACGGCGTCCTGAACGTCCTGCGGCGCGAACGCCAGCAGGATCTTCGGTGCGCCACCGACATGCAGCGGTCCTCGCCGCCCGACTTTCGCATAAAGGGTGTTGGGGTCGGGCGACCGGCGCGCAAAGACCGTCAAATGGTGCAGGCCATCGCGGATGATCAGGTTGACGTTCTCGCCGCTGCGCGCCGCCAGCTCCTCAAGATAGGGCCTTGCGGCCAGCATCAGCGCCGAATTATCCTGCGCGCTCGTCGATATCAAAAGCGACTTGCACCCCACCGCATAGGAACGGCCGTTCGAACTTCTTTCCAGGTAACCGCGCTTTTCGAGCGTGTGGACCAGGCGGAAGACAAGGCTGCGGGAAAAGCCCGTCAGATTGGCAAGATCGGTGACGTTGCTCCCCGGACGCTCGGCGACCTGCTCCAGAAGCGTAATGGCCCTGTCAACGGCCGTTATGGTATAATCTCGTCCTTCACCCGCCACGGACATCACGTGCTCCTGCATTTCTGGCAACGTCAAAAAGTGAGGACCGGTTAGACCAGATAAAAGTTCTTGTCCATCTGGCGAATAATCTGTTTACATAACAAAAACACCGTGCACGGACAGCGAAGCGGAACGAAACGATGCATGCGGCTTGGTACGAGAAAAACGGGCCTGCCGCCGACGTCATCGCCATCGGCGAGATCGCTTCTCCCCGACCGGGCGCCAACCAGGTTCTGGTCCGCATCGTCGCCTCGGGCGCCAATCCGCACGACACAAAGTCGCGGTCGGGCTGGTCGGGAAAGCCCATGCCGGCGCCGCGGGTCATTCCGCATGCCGACGGCTCGGGGTTCATCGAGGCGGCGGGACCGGGCGTCGACCGGGCGCGGATCGGCCAGCGGGTCTGGATCTTTCGGGCGGATGCGGCGCGACCGGGCGGCGGCACCGCGGCGGAGTTCGCGATTGTCGATGCGGCCCATGCCGTCCCCTTGCCGAACGATGTCGATTTCATCACCGCGGCGGGGCTCGGCGTTCCGGCGATCACCGCGCATACGGCGGTGCTGCGCGACGGTCCGGTCAGCGGAACGGTTGCGCTCGTCCAGGGCGGCGCGGGCACCGTCGGCCAATATGCGATACAGTTGGCGCGGTGGGGCGGCGCACGCGTCGTGGCAACGGCCCGCACGCCCGAAAAGAGGGCGCTGGCAAAGGCGTGCGGCGCCGACATGGTCGTGGACCACAGATCGCCGCATTACACGCAGGAGGTGATCGAGTTCACCGGCGGCAAGGGGGTCGACCGAATCATCGAGGTCGATTTCGGCGCCAACCTCGAAGCCGATCTGAGGATGATCGCCATGAACGGCATCATTGCGTCCTATTCGTCGACGCGCGTCAGGCACCCGATCGTCGACTATTATGCGCTGGCGTCCAAGGGCGTGACGCTGCACGCCGTTCAGGGCCGGCATTTGACCGAACGGCGGCGCGGGCATGCGGTCCGCGATATCTCGGCCCTTTTGTCGCGCGGTCTGCTGCGCCATCCCGAACCGGCGGTTTTTCCGCTGGCGCAAACCGCCGCCGCTCACGAGCTGATCGAAGCGGGAAGCGACGGGAAGAAGGCGATCATCGTGATAGATGCCGCCAGCGCACGGGCGACACCGGCCTGATGCGGTCTTTGCGCCGCAATGGCGCATCCGCGCCCGAGCGTCACCGATGGCTGCGGGCCCCCTGTCTATCGACGCGTCTTGGTCTATCGGCGCGTCTTGGGGTCCAGAATATCGCGCAGCCCGTCGCCCACCATATTGAAGGCCAGCACGGTCAGAAAGATGGCCAGGCCGGGAAACATCGACATATAGGGCGAGTTGATGAGATAGGCCTGCGCCTCGTTCAGCATCGCGCCCCATTCCGGAATGGGCGGCTGAGCCCCAAGCCCCAGAAAACTGAGCACCGCGGCGGCCAGGATCGCATCGCCCAGGCTCATCGTCGAATAGACGATGATCGGACCGGCGATGTTGGGCAGGATATCCTTGCGTATGATGCGGCGATGCGGCGCCCCGACCGATCGCGATGCCTCCACATAGGTCAATGTACGCACCGACAGCGTCGACCCGCGCGCAAGCCGGGCAAAACGCGGTATGCGCACGATGCCGATGGCCAGTATGCCGTTTTCCAAGGACGGGCCGAGCACGGCCGCGATCAAAATGGCAAGCAGGACGTATGGAAGGGACATCATGATGTCCATCGCCCGCATGATGACATTGTCGACGAGGCCGCCAAAATATCCCGCGATCAGCCCGATGGCGACGCCGGCCGTCAGCGAGATGCCAACGGCCAGGACGCCGACCCACAAGGAGATCCGCGCGCCGTGGATGACGCGGCTCAGAATATCGCGGCCGAGATGGTCGACGCCGAACGGATGGGCCCAGCCGGGCGGAACCGAGACCGCTTCGGTGTACTGGTCGGGCGGATATGGCGCCAGCACGTCCGCAAAAACGGCGCAGAACACCAGCACGACTATGACGCCGAGCCCGAATGCGGCCGGTTTGCGCCCCACGAGCGCGCGAAACGCATCGCGCGCGCCGGCCGATGCGGCCGCCAACCAGGCGCTGCCGGCCGCATCGGCGCTTGAGGTGGCTTTTTCGTTCTCGCCGCCCAACGGCTTGCTCCTCATTGCGCCGACGCCGCCTCGTCCACCGCGCCGTGGTTTTGAATGGCGACCAGCGCCTCGGCCATCTTGACCGCGCAGACGATGGGGTTGACCGCCGGCAAATCCGCATCGGCGCTGGCCCGCGCCAGGCGGCGCGGTTCCATGAAAGCCACCGACATGCACCCGACCAGCATCGTCTCGGCGCCGTTGGCGCGCGCCTCGATCATCGTCTCGGTCAGGCGCGCCTGGGTGCGATCGAGATCCTTGTAGAGGTCGAGCACGGGAATGCCCAGTGAATGGCTCGAAACCAGCCGGTGCTCGGCAAGACCGGCTTCGCGCACCAGCCGTCGCTTGACGCGCGACCTTTCGAGCGAAATGGTGAGCATGGAAAAGCGCTTGTCGCCCAGTGCCCCCAGAAGGATCGACGCCTCTCCGGGGCCGACGACCGGCTTTCGAGATTGCTCCCGGGCACCTTCAAGGCCCGTATCGCCGGCACAACCGATGATGAAAGCGTCGAAATCGTCGTTGCGCGCCATGATCCAGTCGAGCACTTCCGGCATGGCCCGATATTCATCGACCGCATTCTCGATGCCCTTCGGCCCGCGCTCGATGTGGTGAACGGCAACGTGGCTGCCGGCTGCGGCCACGTCGTTGAGAATAGCCTGGCGCCGGGTTCGTTCTTGCCGGCTCAACCCGGTGCCGGGCAGCAGATAGCAGATCTTCATGGCGTCGTGGCCTCCCTGGCTCGGGCGTTTTCGGCAGACGAGAAGGCGGCGGCCCCGGCGGGAGCGGCAAAGCCGAGCGCTTCCCAGTCCGGCACGACTCCCAGGCCGGGCGCCGGATCGACCGCCACCGCGCCCTTTTTGTAGCGATAGCCCATCGCCACGTCTTTTCTCAGGCGCAGCGGGCCGTTGATCTCGGCGAACGAAATCGCGTTCGCACAGGCGCGCGCCAGATGGATGGCCGCGGCGCTTCCGACCGTGGTGTCGAGCGAGCCGATCTGACATGCAATGCCGGCGCTCTGCGCCACCGCCACCAAGGCCAGGGCCGGATAGAGGCCGCCGGTCTTGACCAGCTTGATGTTGATGTAATCGCATGCTTCGGCATCGATCGCCCGCCGCGCATCCTCAGCGCGGTGGACGCTCTCGTCCAGCATGACCGGTATGGCGGTGCGTTTGCGCAAGGCCGCATGGCCGCCATAATCCCATGCGGGCAGCGGCTGCTCGATCATCGCGACGTCGCAACGCTCCACATCGGCCAGAAAGGCGGTCGCCCGTTGCAGCGTCCATGCCTGGTTGGCGTCCAGTTTCAGGCAAATCTCCGGTCCGACCTCGGCCCTTATCGCCTTGACGGCCTCACGCTCGGTGCGATCGTCAAGGCCCGTCTTGATCTTCAGCGTTGCGAAACCGGCCTCAACGGCACGCCGGGCCTGGGCGACCATCGCGGACGTATCGCCGACGCCGATCGCTTTGGAGGTTGCGACCGGCGCCGTGGAGCCGCCGCCCATCAACAGATGGACCGGAATGCCAAGCACTTTGGCAAACGCATCGTGAACCGCCATGTCGAGGGCGGATTTGGCGGCCGTATTGGCGGCCACCCGCCTGTCCATGACATCGTGCAGGCCCCGCAGATCGCCCGGATGCCGTCCGATGACGGCCGGCGCCAGAACGTCGCGGACCATTGCGACAATGGTGCCTATGGATTCACCGGTGATCTGCAAGGATTCGCGCGCTTCGCCGATCCCGCCCGTTCCATCGGACAGCGTCACGCGCACAAAGGCATAGGGCAGCCGGTCATAGGTCTTTCGGGACGTGGCCAGCGGGTCCTTGAGGTCGGCCCGAACGGCAACGGTGTCCACAGCGCTGATCGTAAGGCTCATCGGCATGGCTTTGCGTGGATCGAAAGGGCAGGCGCCGCGTTCCGGTCCCGGCGCCCATGATGGCGCGCAAAGGCGGAACCTTGCCGCGGCGCGGCGCGCAGGAGCTGCCGGGGCGGCGACGCGCCATGGCCGCCGCCCCTTCGTTCCGACGCCTTTCGGCGCCTATTGCGCAACGGAGACGTGATGGAGCGGCACCCAGTTGGAGGGGTGAATGAACGCGCCTTCCAGGTCGGTGCGCGCGACGATCGAATTGATCGGATGCGCCAGGAACACCGACGGCGAATCCTCCATGAGAAGGCGCATGGCGTCCTGATAGATCGCATCGCGTTCGGCCTCGTCATACATGGAGCCGCCCTTGATCAGCAGTTCGTCCGCTTGCTTGTTGCTCCAGCGTGCCCAGTTGATCGAGTCGCGTTCGCGGATGAAGCTGGAATGATAGAGCGGATAAGCGATCCCGTGCGGATCGAGCGTGCTGGAAATCCATCCGCCAAGCGCCATGCCGAACCCGCCGCGCCCCCGTTCGGTGCGATAGACGCCCCATGACAGCGTTTGAATCTCCACTTCGATGCCGACCTCGGCGAGATCGGATTTGACCAGCGCGGCGGCATCGCGCGGCGCGGGCAGATAGGGCCGCGGCGTGTTCCAGGTGATCAGGGTCGTCTCGAAGCCGTCGGCAAATCCGGCCTCGGCCAGAAGCGCCCTGGCTTTTTCGGGATCGTACTCATAGGTCATCCCGTCCTCGGCGTGACCGAACCATTCCGGCGGCAGCACCTGGTCGGCCATCTGCCCGTAACCGGCGAAAACGATGTCGTGGATGCGCCGCTTGTTGACCGCATGGTTGACGGCGCGGCGGACCATCAGATTGTCGAACGGCGCCTTGTCCATGTTCATCGACATGACCGATATGCCAAGGCTCGGCGCCGTCAGAAGCTCCAGTTCATCGTTGGCCTCTACGGTGGCGAACTGCGAAAAGCCGATACCGTACGCCAGGTGGACCTCGCCGTTGATCAGCGCCAGAAGGCGCACGTCATTGTCCGGGATGGTTCTGACGATGAGCCGCTCGGCCTTGGCCGGACCCGCCCAATAGTCGTCGAACCGCTCATACTGGGTGAAGTTGTCGCGCTCGTAGCGCACGAAACGGAACGGCCCCGTGCCGACGGGATTGCTGCGGAAACCCTCCGGATCGGCCATCACGGCGGTGGGGCTGACGATGTAGCCGATATAGAAGGCCAGATCGACAAGCAGCGTGGGCGCGGGCGCGGCCAGATGAATCTCGACGGTGTACTCGTCGACCTTTTTCGTTTCGGCGACGTTGCCGAACTTGGCCTTCCAGCGGCCGAACCCTTCATGGTGATAGGGATGCCCGGTATCGCGCTGGCGTTCCAACGAGAAAACCACGGCATCGGCGTTGAAGTCGGTGCCGTCATGGAAGGTCACGCCACGGCGCAGGTTGAACGTCCAAACCATGCCGTCGTCCGAGCGCGACCAGGACTCGGCCAGCGCCGGAGCGATCCGAAGGGAGTTTTGATCATAGCGCACGAGACCGTCAAAGGCCCAATCGGCCATCTTGATGGCTTCGAAGGATTGCGATTCCGGGGGATCGAACGAGTTGCCGTCGGCACCTCGGGCGACCACGATGGTCTGCGCCGATCCGGTACTGGCCGCCGCCCCGGCGAACATCACGCCCGCCGCGACGGCGAGCAACCAATTTCTGAGCGTCATAAACTCCTCCATTTTTGAGCGCGATCGGTTTGTTCTTGCTTGGAAAAGGCGGGGCGGAACCGAGCGTCGGCTTCAGGAAGACGATGACTGCCGGACAGCCAGGCCCTCCTCGACGAGCCG
>NZ_CFIFWG010000109.1:0-10809 GCF_984466335.1 Roseitalea sp.
TCATGGAACATGACGGTGAATTCGGCGGCGCCCAGATTGAAAAGCGCCGGCGCGTTGCGCGGGATGCGCCGCTCGGGCGGGTTGTCGGGATCGACGCGGCGATCCGGTCCGAGCCCGGCGCCGCCCTCGCCCAGCGCCAGCGACACGCCGTCGCCGGTGCCGAAGCGCGGATGATGGCAGGTGGCGCAGGAAACGTTCCTGTTGCCGGACAGGATCGGGTCCCAGAAGAGCAGATGGCCCAGCCGCGCCTCCGCCTCGTCGACGGGCGCGTACATCGCATCGGTCACGGGCGGCGGGAGTTCGGCGGCGGCCGCGCCGCCCGCCGCAAGGCCAGACACGAGCACCAGCGCATATATTCGCACGGCGTCCTCCACGCTTTGCGGCACCGTGCCGGCACCGGCCCGCAAATGCAATCGGCTCGCGGGCGGGGCACCGAATATGTTTGACTATATCGCCGGCGCGGTGAAGGAGATGGAGCCGCGCGCGGTCAAGGCCCGCTCCGGGATCGGCGCATGGCCGACCCGCCGCCGCCCCAAGCGGCACCCGACAGGGGCCGATTGAATCCGATCGAAGGCAAGCTGATCCATGAACACCTATGCCAACACGCCCTGGCACGCGCTGGAGGTCGGCATGGAAGCCTCGGCCAAGCGCCTGTGCCGCGCCGAGGACTTCCTCGTCTACGCCTCCTCGTCGGGCAACCACAATCCGGTGCACCTGCCAGGGGAGGATCATGACGGCGACGGCAGGCCCGACGAGCCCGTCGCGCCGTCCATGTGGGTCGCCTCGCTGGTCTCGGCGGTGCTGGGAAACCAACTTCCCGGTCCGGGCACGCTCTACAGGGGCCAGAACCTGCGCTTTCTGGGCCGCGCCCATGCCGGCGATGAGCTGACGGTCCGCATCAAGCTGACCGAAAAGAAGCCTGACGGCATCGCGGTGTTCGCCACCACGGTGACCAAGTCCGACGGGTCCATGGTCCTCGAAGGCGAGGCCACGGTGATCGCGCCGGCCGCCGAACTGAGCTTTACGGCCGACGCGTTGCCCGGGCTGACCGTGCAGCGCCACGTCCATTTCGACCGGCTGCTCGAACTGGCCGCGCCGCTGCCCGCGCTTCCCACGGCCGTGGTCTGCCCCGACGAGCCCAAATCGCTCGGCGGCGCGCTGCTGGCGGCCGAGCACACGCTGATCACGCCGATCCTGGTCGGCGACGAAAAGCGCATCCGCCAGACCGCGACCGATCTCGGCGCCGATCTGGACCCCTGCGCGATCGTCGATGTGGCGGGCAGCGCCGCTGCGGCCGCCCGGGCCGTCGCGCTCGTCAACGAGGGGCGCGCCGGCGCGGTCATGAAGGGCCATATGCACACCGACGATCTGCTGCGCGCCTTGGTCAGGTCCGAGGGCGGCCTGCGCACCCGGCGCCGGCTCAGCCACGTCTTCTGCATGGACGTGCCGGGCCTCAGGCACCTGTTGATGATCACCGACGCGGCCATCAACATCGCGCCGGGACTGCACGAAAAGGTCGACATCATCCAGAACGCGATCGATCTGGGCCGGGCGCTGGGGATCGAGGCCCCCAAGGTCGCGGTCCTTTCGGCGGTCGAGACGGTCAATCCCAAGCTGCCCTCGACCATCGAGGCCGCCGCGCTCGCCAAGATGGCCGAAAGGGGCCAGATCCGGGGCGGCATCGTCGACGGACCGCTGGCCATGGACAATGCGGTCGACGAGGACGCCGCGCGCACCAAGGGCATCCGCTCGCTGGTCGCCGGCCACGCCGACATCCTGATGGCGCCGAACCTTGAATCGGCCAACATGATCGCCAAGCAACTGACCTTCCTCGCCCATGCCGAGGCCGGCGGGCTGGTGCTCGGCGCCAAGTGCCCGGTGATCCTGACCAGCCGCGCCGATGACGACAAGGCGCGCCTGGCCTCCTGCGCGGTCGCCGCGCTCTATCACGACTGGCAACGTAATCGGTAAGCAGGCGCCGCCATGACCGACACCGTCATCCTGACGCTGAACGCCGGCTCGTCCTCGCTCAAATTCGCGGTCCACGAGCGAGCCGCCGAACCGGCCCTGCTCCGGTCCGGACAGGTGGAAAGCCTGTCGCCAAGCCAGCAGACGCGGCTGATCGTCAAGGACCGGGGCGACAGGCAGGCCATCGACATCGCCGCCGACGACCATGCCGGCGCGCTGGCCGAGATCCTGGCGCGGGGCGATACGCTGTTCGGCGGCGCGCGCGTCGCCGGCGTCGGCCACCGCATCGTCCATGGCGGCACCGGATTCGTCGCCCCGACCCCGCTCGACGCCGGCACGATCGCCGCCCTGCGCACGCTGGAGCCGCTCGCGCCGCTGCACCAGCCGCACAATCTCGATTGCGTCGAGGCGGCCATCGCCGCCTTTGCCGACGCGATCCAGGTCGGCTGTTTCGACACCGCCTTCCACCGCACGCACCCCTTCGTCAACGACACGTTCGCCCTGCCCCGCAAATGGTTCGACGAGGGTGTGCGCCGCTACGGCTTCCACGGCCTGTCCTATGCCTATATCGCCTCGGAGATCGCCCGCGCCGAACCGGAGCTGGCCAGGGGCCGCGTGGTGATCGCCCATCTGGGCAACGGCGCCTCCATGTGCGCCGTCCGCGACGGCCAAAGCGTCGGCTCGACCATGGGCTTCACCGCGCTCGACGGCCTGCCCATGGGCACGCGCTGCGGCCAGATCGATCCGGGCGTGCTGCTCTACATGATGCGGCATCACGGCATGGATGCCGACGCCATCGCCGACCTGCTCTACACCGAAAGCGGGCTCAAGGGCCTGTCCGGCCTCACCCACGACATGCGCGCGCTCGAAGCCAGCGACGATCCGAAGGCGCGCGAGGCGATCGACTATTTCGTCTTCCGCATCCGGCGCGAGCTGGGCGGCATGAGCGCGGTGCTGGGCGGGCTCGACGCGCTTGTCTTCACCGGCGGTATCGGCGAGCATTCGGCAAGGGTCCGGCGCGAGGTGTGCGCGGATATGGGCTGGCTGGGCATTGCCGTCGACGAAGCGGCCAATCTTGACAATGGCCGCGACATCGGCGCCGGCGGGGCGCGCGTCATGGTGATCCCGACCGACGAGGAGATCGTGATGGCCCGCGCGGTCGCCGCGGCCCTTTCGGGGGCTCACTGAACCGAGCGATACCACTCGACGATGGCGCGCCTCTCTTCGTCCTGCATGAAGGAGACATTGGCCGGCGGCATGGCGTGCGTGACGCCCGACTGGATGTAGACGGCGCGCGCGTGCGCGGCGATCTGGGCATGGGTCTCCAGCCGCACGCCGCCCGGCGGAAACCAGATGCCGTCCCAGAACGGCTCCTTGGCGTGGCACATCGCGCAGCGCCCCTGCACGATGGCCGCCACCTCCTTGAAGCCTTCGGTCGCCATGATGCGCGCCTGACGGGGCGTCACCTTCGCCTGGTCGGGGTTTTCGGGCTCATTGGTGAAAAGCGGCCAGGTCGACAGCGCCATGATCGCGACGAACAAAAGCGCGGTGGCGAGCCAGGTCCAGGTCGGATTGCCGGCGCGCGCGTGCCGCGTGTTGAAATAGTGCCTGATCGTCACGCCCATCAGGAACACCAGCGCCGCGATCAGCCAGTTGTATTCGCTCGCGAACGCCAGCGGATAATGCACCGACAGCATGAAGAAGATCACCGGCAGGGTGAGGTAATTGTTGTGCGTCGATCTGAGCTTGGCGATCTTGCCGTAACGGGCGTCGGGGACGCGGCCGGCCTTCAGGTCGGCGACCACGATTGTCTGGTTCGGGATGATGATCAAAAAGACGTTCGCCGTCATGATGGTCGCGGTGAACGCGCCCAGATGCAACAGCGCCGCACGGCCCGAAAAGACCTGCGCATAGCCCCAAGCCATGGCGACCAGAAGCACGAACAAGAGCGCCATCAGCGCGGTCGGCGTTTCGCCGAGCGGCGATGTGCACAGCCGGTCATAGACGATCCAGCCGAACGCCAGCGAGGCCAGCGAGAGGACGATCGCGAACGGGATCGAGATGTCGGCGACGTTCGGATCGACCAGATAGAGGTCGGCGCCCAGATAGTAGACAAGGCACAGGAGCGCGAAGCCCGACAGCCAGGTGGCGTAGCTCTCCCATTTGAACCAGGTCAGATGCTCGGGCATCGCCTCGGGCGCGACCAGATATTTGCGGATGTGATAGAAGCCGCCGCCATGCACCTGCCATTCCTCGCCGTCGGCGGGACCGGCTATGTCGCGGTTCAGGCCCAGATCGAGCGCGATGAAATAGAAGGACGAGCCGATCCAGGCGATCGCGGTGATCACATGCAGCCACCGGACCGCGAACTCGATCCATTCCATGAAGACGGCGAGGTCATGCATGGGCTTTGCTGTTTCCCATTGCCGGCCGCGCCTTGGAGAACGATCCGCAAGCCCTCATCCCGAGCCTGTCGAAGGGGCGGGCTTGCGGTTTCCCCTCACCCTTCGACACGCGCGGGATAAGGGGACACGAAACCGCGTAACCGCTTGACACCTCAACTGCCCCGATAGGTCGAATAGCCATAGGGCGACAGCAGAAGCGGCACGTGATGGTGCGCAGCGCCATCGCTGACACCGAACCGGATCGGCACCTGATCGAGAAACAGCGGTTCCTCTCCCGCAAGGCCATTGGCGCGCAGATAGTCACCGGCGTGAAAGATCAACTCATATTGGCCGGCCTTGAACTTTCTTGCCGGCAGGATCGGCGCGTCGGTCCGCCCGTCCTCGTTGGTCATCGCTTCGGCGATCTTTTTGTGCGAATTGCCCGAGACGCGATAAAGCCAGACCACAAGCCCCGCCGCCGGCACGCCGCGCGCCGTATCCAGAACATGTATCGTCAGAAAGCCGCCATCGGACATCGACCAGGCTCCTTGCTTGTCTCTTGCGCCGAAATCGGCGATTGAGGTCCGACGGGATTCCTGACAGCATCGCGCCCCGATGTGAAGCCGCTTGCGGCAGAACGGACCGACGCCTTGAACCGCTATCCCCGCGACATGCACGGCTATGGCGCCAGCACGCCCGACCCGAAATGGCCGGGCGGCGCGAAGATCGCGGTGCAGTTCGTCATCAATTACGAGGAAGGCGGCGAGAACAACATCCTGCACGGCGACGAGGCGTCCGAAGCCTTCCTGTCGGAAATCGTCGGCGCGCGGCCCTGGCCCGGCCAGCGCCACTGGAACATGGAATCGATCTACGAATATGGCGCGCGCGCCGGCTTCTGGCGGCTGCACCGCCTTTTCACGGAGGCGGCGATTCCGGTCACGGTCTATGGCGTCGCCACCGCCCTTGCCCGTGGCCCCGCGCAGGTGCGCGCCATGGGGGAGGCGGGATGGGAAATCGCCAGCCATGGCCTCAAATGGATCGACTACGCCGATTTCTCGCCCGACGAGGAAAAGCGCCATATGGACGAGGCGGTCCGCATCCACCGCGAGGTGACCGGCGCGCGCCCGCATGGCTGGTATACGGGCCGCTGCTCGGTCAACACGGTCGATCTGGCATCGGCCGAAGGCGGCTTTGCCTATGTCGCCGATAGTTATGCCGACGATCTGCCCTACTGGCACCATCATGAGGGCCGCCACCAGTTGATCGTGCCCTATACGCTCGACGCCAACGACATGCGGTTCGCAACGCCCCAGGGCTTCAATGCGGGCGAGCAGTTCCTCGCCTATCTGAAGGACACGTTCGATGCGCTCTATGAGGAAGGCGAACGGGGCCGGGCGAAGATGATGTCGGTGGGCCTGCATTGCCGGCTTGTCGGCCGGCCCGGCCGGATCATGGCGCTCAGGCGCTTTGTCGACTATGCGCAGTCCAAGCCCGACGTCTGGTTCGCCCGCCGCATCGACATCGCCCGGCACTGGGCCGAACACCATCCTCCGCACCGCCATGAGCGACCCTCGATGATGGACAAGGCGAGGTTCATCGACGCCTTCGGCGGCATTTTCGAGCACTCGCCGTGGATCGCCGAGCGCGCCTTCGACGATGCGCTCGGCCCGGCCAACGACACCGTCACCGGCCTTCACGCCGCCCTCGCCCGCCGGTTCCGCGCCGCCTCCCATGACGAGCGACTGGGCGTCCTCAAGGCCCATCCCGACCTTGCCGGCAAGCTCGCCGCCGCCAGGCGCCTGACCGCCCGGTCCACCGCCGAACAGGCCTCTGCCGGGCTCGATGCGCTGACGGACGAAGAGCGAGCACGGTTCGAGGCGCTCAACCGCGCCTATAGGGAAAAGTTCGGCTTTCCCTTCATCATCGCCGTGCGCGACAGCACAAAAGCGTCCATCCTCGATGCGTTCCAGCGCCGGCTGGAGAACGACGCCGAACGGGAATTCGCCGAGGCGTGCCGGCAGGTGGAGCGGATCGCCTATCTGCGCCTGCGTGCGATCCTGCCGAACGGGTCGGCGCCGGCGCCCTGAGCCGGCGGACGGGCCGCAGCGTCAGTCGCGATCGTCCAGCGGCCCGGCGTCGCAGAACGCCTCGATCGGCTCCATCAATCCCCGCTCCTGGCGGCTCGCCCAGGCCGAGCCGCCGAACAGCCGCTCGGCCTGCCGCACGGCATCGGGCGCATCGAGCGCGACGATATCGGCGCCCGCCACCCGATAGCGGTCGGGGTTGGCAGCGACGGCAACGCCGCCGAAACAGATGCACAGGTGGGGATTGCTCGAAGCGGTGCGCGTGCGCGCAGCGATCTCGGTGGGATCGCACGCATCGTCGCGCGAGAAGGCCAGCGCGACCAGCGAGAAATGGCCTTCCCGCAAGGCATCGTAATAGGCCGGTCCCGGCTCGAAATCGAAACCGCCGCCGACGTGCCAGCCCGCATCCTGGAAGAATGCCTCGGCCATCGAAAAGCCCAGCGTGTGCCGGTCCCCGCCCGTATGGGCCAGCAGGACGCGCTTGCGCTCGTCCTCCAGCCAAGGCGTCCGACCGACCATGCGCCGCGCAACGAGCTGGCTGCACATCAGGCGCAGGCGCATGGAGACGATCTCGACCTTGACGAAGTTGATCTCGTCCTCGCACCAAAGATCGCCGAGGCGGGCTGCGACCGGGCGCACGATGCGGCGGTAGAAGGTATGCAGACTGACGTCATTGTGCAGCAGCGACGGCACGACGGTGTCCAGAAAGGCCTGGTCGGAGACCAGCAGCGCATCGAGCACCTGCTCAGGCTCCATGCCGGGCACGGCATCGTCACCGTCGGCAAGGTCGGCGGCTCCCTCGCCCACCTGCGTGGCGACATGCCGCTTTATGGCCTCCTCCAGCAACTGGCTATCCAGACGACGGTCGACGGCGGGCGTGTCCAGCAAACTATAACGGAAATCCGGAGCCGGATATCCGGCATCCTCCTGGCCCTCCGCCGGGTCGTCGGGTTGATCCCGGCGCCCCTTCATATTTCCTCCTCCGCGCACCGCTTGCGTGATGCGCCCGAAGGCCATCATACGATGAAAAAGGCTTGGATACGAGAGGCAAGCGGATAAATCGACGCACCGCCGCGGGCCGTGCGCGACATGCGGCGCGCGGCCCCCGCCGCGCTCCGGGCACATCGGCGATAACCATTGGCAAACAGTGTCTTGCGGCCGGTTTCGCGCCGAGCCGACAAGCCGGCGCCTGCGACATTGTCGCGCGGCGGCAGGCGGAACATAGACGTGAGTATAAGGTCGGCGCTCGTCTTCACCCGGAGGCCGCCCCCGCGCCGCCCGGCCGCCTACCGGCCGTCCACGGCGCCCTCGCCCCCGGACGCGTCGGCGGGCGTCTGCGAGAACCGCGCCAGATAGGCGATTACATTGTCGATGTCCCGCCGGGTCCTCAGGCCGGCAAAGGCCATGCGGTTGCCGCGGATGAAGCCGCGCGGATCGGCGAGATAGGCGCCGATCGTCTCCTTGTCCCAGACATTGCCCGCCTCGCCGAACCCGATCATGGCGGCCGAGTAGCGGAACCCTTCGACGGTGCCGGGCGTCCGGCCGATAATGTCGACCAGATGCGGTCCGACCTTGTTGCGCTCGGTGTCGGCATTGTGACAGGCCACGCAGGTGCGGAACACCTGCTGGCCGGCGACCGGATCGCCCGCGAGGGCCTGCGCCGGGACGAACGCAAGCATGGCGCCCGCGACAAGAATGACCTTTCTCGATGATTTCACGCGGTTTCCTCCGGTTCGACCGTTCCCCTAGCATCCCGAACAAGGCCGTCAACGAAGGGAGGCGCGCGGGCCCGGAGGTGAGGCGATTCAGCGCGCCGTCATGGCCGCCGCCTTCGACTTTGGTCGATGGCGCCTGCGGGAAATCGGCATGGAAATCGATTCCATGACATGTCAGGATGTCAAATGTAATTGACACTTTGGAGCCCGTCATGTCCGCACCGTTTCCTTTTGCCGCCATTGTCGGCCAAGAGGAGATGAAGCAAGCCCTCATGATGGCGGCAACCGACCCGCTGCTCGGAGGCGTCCTGGTCTTCGGCGACCGCGGCACCGGCAAGTCCACCGCCGTGCGCGCGCTGGCCGCGCTTCTGCCCAAGATCGCATCGCGCCCCGGCTGCCGCTACAATTGCGAGCCGGACGCGCCCGCCGACATCTGCCCGGTCTGCAACGCGGCCGGGCCGCCAAGGTCCGCCAAGGCGCCGGCCCCGGTCGTCGACCTGCCGCTGGGCGCGACGGAGGATCGCGTCTGCGGCGCGCTCGATCTCGAAAGGGCGCTGGTTTCGGGCGAAAAGGCGTTCGAGCCAGGGCTTCTGGCCCGCGCCAATCGCGGCTTTCTCTATATCGACGAGGTCAACCTGCTTGAGGACCATCTGGTGGACCTTCTGCTCGACGTGGCCGCCTCCGGCGTCAATCTGGTCGAGCGCGAGGGCCTGTCCGCGCGTCATCCGGCCCGTTTCGTCCTGATCGGCTCGGGCAATCCGGAGGAAGGGGAGTTGCGCCCGCAACTGCTCGATCGGTTCGGCCTGTCGGTCGACGTGGCATCGCCGGACAATCTGAAGGACCGCATCGAGGTGGTCCGGCGCCGCGAAGCCTATGAACGCGATCGGGAGGGTTTCATCAGACGCTGGAGCCGCAGGAACGGGACGGTTCGCCGCAGGATCGCACGGGCCAGGGCGCTGCTGGGCGATGTCGAAACGCCCGACGAGGTGCTCGCGCTGGCGTCCGGCATCTGCCTGAGGCTGGGTGTGGACGGACTGCGCGGCGAACTGACCCTGATGCGCGCAGCCCGCACCCGCGCCGCGCTGGAGGGGCGCGCCGCCGCCACAAGGGCCGATCTGATCGCGATCGCGCCCATGGCGCTGCGGCACCGGCTGCGGCGCGATCCGCTCGACGAGGCCGGCTCGGCCGCCCGCGTCGAGCGCGCGGTCGGCGAAGCGGCCAACGGCGCCGCCGGCCATGCCTGAGGGCGGCGCGGGCGCATCGCCGCCCTCAGGCCCCCCGCGTCCGGGCGCGCGGTCCGGCGTGTCGGCGGGCGTGCCCGATCCGGCCTGGGCGGACGCGCTGATCGCCGCGCGCCTGTTCGCCACCGCACCCGCAATGCTCGGCGGCATCCATGTCGTCGCGCGCGCTTCGCCCGTGCGCGCCCGCTGGCTCGACCATGTGCGGGCCTTGCTGCCAGCCAGCGTGCCGCTGCGCCGCATCACGCCGGCCGTGCCGGCCGGCCGGCTGACGGGCGGCATCGACATCGCCGCCACGCTCGCGCGCGGCAGGCCCGTCCGCCAGGCCGGGCTGCTTGAGACGGTCGCGGGCGGCGGTCTTGTCCTCGCCATGGCCGAGCGCCTTGCGCCCGATCTGGCCGGCATCGTCGCCCGGGCGCTCGACGGGGACGGCGAAGGCCGGTTCGGGGTGATCGCGCTCGACGAGGGCGAGGACGACGAGGACCATGCCGTGCCCGGCGCGATCGCCGACCGGCTCGGCCTGCGCATCCGGCTGGACGGCATTTCGATCCGCGACGCGCGGACCAAGGACGGGCGCCGGACGGCACCGGCGCCAGAGACGATCGCCGCGGTCCGGGTGCCGGACGCGCTGGCCGAAACCGTGGTGGCGGTCGCCGCGATGACGCGCGGAGCCTCGATGCGCCCGCCCGCCCAGGCGCTGCGCGCCACGCGCCTTCTGGCGGCCCTTGACGGACGCGCCCAGGCCGACGAGCGCGACGTGGCGACGGCGCTTCGCCTGACCTGCGGCGCGATGGTCCAGGCGCCGCCGGAGGACGCAGGGGCGAACGAGACGAAAGGCGCGGGCGACGACCTGCCGTCCGGCCAGGACGGCAAGGCCGACGCCGCGGACGGCGAGAACGCGCGCAGCGAAGGGCGGAGCATCGATCCGGACATGCTGCGGGACATGCCGATCGCCGCAGGCAAGGGCGTTCGGCTCGACCTTGCCGCCTTTCGCGAAACGGCGACGAGCCGCGCACGCGCCCCGGCCGCCGCAGGCAAGGCGGGCGCGGTCCGCAAGGGCGCCCGCCGGGGCCGGCCGGCCGGCCAGGCCGCCCGGCCGCCCCGTCCGGGCGCGCGGCCCGACGTGGTCGCCACGCTGCGAACCGCCGCGCCCTGGCAGCCCGTCCGCCGCAAGGCGCGCGGCCTGCCGCCCCGGTCACGGGGCGAGCCGCTCGACGTGCGCCCCGACGATTTGCGCTATGCGCGCTATGCCCACAACGCGGAATCGATGGCGATCTTCGCCGTCGACGCCTCGGGATCGACGGCGCTTGAACGGCTCGGCGAGGCCAAGGGCTGCGTCGAACTGCTGCTCGCCGAGTGCTATGTGCGCCGCGACCAGGTGGCCCTGATCGCCTTCCGGGGCCAGGATGCCGAGGTGCTG
>NZ_CFIFWG010000110.1:0-10758 GCF_984466335.1 Roseitalea sp.
GGCCGGCCTCAAACCCGACGTGGCGGTGATCGTCGCCACCGTGCGGGCGTTGAAGATGAATGGCGGCGTCGCGCGCGAGGACCTGGGTGCGCAGGATGTCGCGGCGGTCGAGAAGGGCTGCGCCAATCTGGGCCGCCACATCGAAAATGTCCGCCAGTTCGGCGTGCCGTCCGTGGTGGCGATCAACCATTTCCACTCCGACACCGATGCCGAGATCGAGGTGATCAGGGCCTATGTGGAATCGATGGGCTCGGAGGCGATCGTCTGCCGGCACTGGGCGGAAGGATCGGCCGGCGTCGAGGCGCTGGCGATGCGGGTGGTCGAACTGGCCGAATCGGGCGCTTCGCAGTTCGCCCCGCTCTATCCCGACGAGATGCCGCTTTTCGAGAAGATCGAGACGATCGCCAGGCGCATCTACCGGGCCGAGGAGGTGATCGCCGACAAGGCGATCCGCGACCAGTTGCGCGCCTGGGAAGCGCAGGGCTATGGCGACCTGCCGATCTGCATGGCCAAGACGCAATATTCCTTCTCGACCGACCCGCTCCTGCGCGGCGCGCCCACCGGGCACGCCGTGCCGATCCGCGAGGTGCGCATCTCGGCGGGCGCGGGCTTCATCGTGGTCGTGTGCGGCGCGATCATGACCATGCCGGGCCTGCCGCGCACCCCGTCCGCCGAGGTGATCCGGTTCGACGGGGACGGGCTGATCGAGGGGCTGTTCTGACCGCGGCCCGCCTGGTGCCCGGCCTTGCCGATTGCCTTTGGCCGGGCGCGGGGCTAAGCTCGGCGGCATGAACAGTTGCAACGCGCAGGCATGGTGGCGGGCTTCGCATTAGGCGGTGGTCCTCACGCATGTCTGGCCGACAACCGCCCGTTTCGCCGAGGCGGTTTTTTCATGTCCGCCGGCGGCGGGCATGAAAGGACGAGGCGATGAATGTGCGATCGGTTCGAGGTGAAGCGCCCGAGGCCCATGTGACCGCGGGCGGCGTGCGCGTCGCGCGGCGCAGGGAGCCGGCCGACTACGCCACGGCGATCGACGGGATGATGGACGCGCTCGACGCGCGCATGGGCGCGGTGCTGTCGTCGAACTACGAATATCCGGGGCGCTATACGCGCTGGGACACGGGCATCGTCGATCCGCCCCTGATGATCTCGGCGCGCAAGCGCCGGATGCGGATCGCCGCGCTCAACGCGCGCGGCGTGCCGCTCGTGGCGATGATCGCGCGGGCGCTCGACGGCCATGAGCACATAGAAGGTGTGGACCGGTCGGACGGGGCGCTCGACATCGTCATCGCCGAGCCCGCCGAGATCGTCGCCGAGGAGGAACGCTCGCGCGCGCCGTCCGTGTTCTCGGTCCTGCGCGCCATCGTCGGACACTTTTCCTCGCCCGAGGACGCCGATCTGGCCCTGTTCGGCGCGTTCGGCTACGACATCGCCTTCCAGTTCGATCCCGTCGAGGAGAAGCTGCCGCGCGCTCCCGGCCAGCGCGATCTGGTGCTGTTCTTTCCCGACCGCATCCTTGTCGCCGACAATCACGCCGCGCGCGCCTGGATCGATTGCTATGAGTTTTCGGACGGCGAGGCGACGACCGAAGGCATCGCGCGCGCTCAAACGCCCGCCCCGTTCGCGCCCACCGAGACGGTCCCGCCGCGCTGCGACCATGAGCGGGGCGAATATGCGCGGCTGGTCGACCGCGCCAGGCAGCGCTTCGCCCGCGGCGACCTGTTCGAGGTCGTGCCCGGCCAGATGTTCCAGGAGCGGGTCGGATCGCGGCCCTCGGCGATCGCCCGGCGGCTCAAGGCGACCAACCCCGCCCCCTATTCCTTCTTCATGAATCTGGGCGAGAACGAGTTCCTGATCGGCGCCTCGCCCGAAATGTTCGTGCGGGTGACCGGCCGGCGCATCGAGACCTGCCCGATCTCGGGCACGATCGCGCGCGGCACCGATGCGATCTCGGACTCCGAGCAGATCCTCAAGCTGCTCAATTCGAAGAAGGACGAATCCGAACTGACCATGTGTTCGGACGTCGACCGCAACGACAAGAGCCGGGTGTGCGAGCCGGGCTCGGTGCGCCTCATCGGCCGGCGGCAGATCGAGATGTATTCACGCCTGATCCACACGGTCGACCATGTGGAGGGCCGGCTGCGCGCGGGCATGGACGCGTTCGACGGGTTTCTGAGCCATGCCTGGGCGGTGACCGTGACCGGCGCGCCCAAACTGTGGGCCATGCGCTTCATCGAGCAGCATGAAAAGAGCCCGCGCGCCTGGTATGGCGGGGCGATCGGCATGGTCAAGTTCAACGGCGACATGAACACCGGGCTGACGCTGCGCACGATCCACGTCCGGGACGGCATCGCCTCCGTGCGCGCGGGCGCGACGCTCCTGTTCGATTCCGATCCGGACGCCGAGGAAGCCGAGACCGAACTGAAGGCGTCGGCCCTTCTGGCGGCGATCCGCGATTCGGCCGGGTCCGGCGCGGAGGCCGGCCCGCGCGAAGCGCGCCTGGTGGGCGCGGGAATGCGCGTCCTGCTCGTCGACCATGAGGACAGCTTCGTGCACACGCTCGCCAACTATTTCCGCCAGACGGGGGCGCAGGTGCGCACCGTGCGTTCGCCCGTGCGCGAAGAGGTGTTCGAAAGCTATGCGCCCGATCTCGTCGTGCTGTCGCCGGGGCCGGGCCTGCCGAAGGATTTCGACTGCAAAGCGACGATCAGGAAGGCGCGGGCGCGCGACCTGCCCGTTTTCGGGGTCTGCCTTGGCCTTCAGGCGCTGACCGAGGCTTATGGCGGCACGCTGAGGCAGCTTGGCTATCCGATGCACGGCAAGCCCTCGCGCATCCGCGTGCACGCGCCCGGCAGCGTCTTCGCCGGCCTGCCGCGGGAATTCGTGGTCGGCCGCTACCACTCGATCTTCGCCGACCCCGCGCGCCTGCCCGACGATTTTCTGGTGACGGCGGAGACCGAGGACGGGGTGGTGATGGGCATCGAGCATCGCGACGAGCCCGTCGCCGCCGTGCAGTTCCACCCCGAATCGATCATGACGCTGGGCGGCGATGCGGGCATGAAGATGATCGAGAACGTGGTCGGCCGGCTCGCCGGGATGCGGCCGCTTGCCAAGTGAGGCGTGCTGGCCTACACAGGCGCCATGAATGGCCCGCGCTCCATATCCGCCCGCAAGGGCGTCACGGCTCTTCCGGCCCGTGCCGGCGGTGTGGCCGCGCTTGGTCTTCTCCTTCTTGTCGGCGGCTGCCGGGCCTGATCTTGCGACAGGGCGCCCGGCGGTCGTAACGCCGGGACCGGGTTCCCGTCCACGCCCCGTCATCTTTACATCGCCAATCGAATGAACCACACCGCCGGCACGCGATGACGCACCGCGGCCAGGGCGGGCGAAGGACGAGACCATGACAAGCCACACCATCCCCAATCCGGCCCGAGCGCGCATGACCGGCATGCCGGACGCCTCCCGCAAATACCGGGCCTATCCCCCGGTCGACCTGCCCGACCGCGCCTGGCCGGGCAAGACGATCGCCGAACCGCCGATCTGGTGCTCGGTCGATCTGCGCGACGGCAACCAGGCGCTGATCGAGCCGATGGGCCATGAGCGCAAGACGCGCATGTTCGCGCTGCTCGTCAAGATGGGCTTCAAGGAGATCGAGATCGGCTTTCCGTCGGCCAGTCAGACCGACTTCGACTTTGCGCGCTGGTGCGTCGAGGAGGGCCATGTGCCCGAGGACGTGTCGCTCCAGGTGCTGGTGCAATGCCGGCCCGAACTGATCGCCCGGACCTTCGAGGCGCTCGAAGGCGCGCGGCGCCCGATCGTGCATTTCTACAACTCCACCAGCGAATTGCAGCGCCGCGTCGTGTTCGGCAAGGACGTCGAGGGCATCAAGCGGATCGCCACCGACGCGGCCAAGATGATCACCGACATGGCGGCCAGGGCCGGCGGCGGCTACCGGTTCCAATATTCGCCCGAGAGCTTCACCGGCACCGAGCTGGAGGTGGCGCTGGACATCTGCAACGCGGTCACCGAGATCGTGCGGCCGACGCCCGAAGACAAGCTGATCCTGAACCTGCCGGCGACCGTCGAAATGTCGACGCCGAACGTTTATGCCGACCAGATCGAGTGGATGTGCCGCAACCTGGACCGGCGCGATTCGATCATCGTGTCGCTGCATCCGCACAATGACCGGGGCACGGGAATCGCGGCGACCGAACTGGGCCTGATGGCCGGCGCCGAGCGCGTCGAGGGCACCTTGTTCGGCAATGGCGAGCGCACCGGCAATGTCGATGTCGTCACGCTGGCCCTGAACATGTTCACCCAAGGGGTCGATCCGGTGCTGGACGTCACCGACATCAATGAGATCCGCGACGTCTACGAGCATTGCAACCAGCTCGCCATCCCCGAACGGCACCCCTATGTGGGCGAACTGGTCTACACCGCCTTTTCCGGCTCGCACCAGGACGCCATCAACAAGGGCATGAAGGCGCACGGGGCGACCGGCGCCGATCTGTGGGAGGTGCCCTATCTGCCGATCGACCCCGAAGATGTCGGCCGCACCTACGAGGCGATCATCCGCATCAACTCGCAGTCGGGCAAGGGCGGCATCGCCTATGTCATGCAGGCCGATTACGGCCTCAACCTGCCGCGCGGCCTCCAGGTCGAGTTTCGCGAGGTGATCCAGGCGATCGCCGACCGGGAGGGGATCGAACTGTCCTCCGAGCGCATCCATCAGGCGTTCATGGCGACCTATGTCGATGTGCCGCATCCGCGCATCCGCTTCATCGGCCACACAACGACGCCCGATCCGGACGTCCCCGACGGCCGCATCGTCGATGCCGTGCTGATGGACGGCAATGAGGAAGTGCGCATTCGCGGCCATGGCACCGGGCCGATCGACGGGTTCGTCGATGCGATCGACCGCCATTTCGGCATTGCCATGGCCGTGCGCGACTATTGCGAGCACTCGCTCCAGCACGGCTCGGACGCGGCCGCCATCTGCTACATGGAAATGGAGTATGCGGACGGACGTATTTTCGGGGTGGGCATCAACAAGAACATCGTCGCCGCCTCGCTCGAAGCCATCGTGTCCGCCGTCAACCGTCTGCGCGCGATGCGCTCGGACGGTTGTGGTCAATCAGCAATCTAATCCTATGGTCGTGGGATTGCTTTGTTGAGGTCTTCACCGGTTTCGGACTAAGCTGCTCCGGGTCGGGCATTGCTGCATCTTCCGGTTGTCAAATCGCCGCAGGTGCGTGCGCCCGAACCATTGTGACGTGACACCAGGTGAGCATGGGCGCCGGGAGCCAAACCTCAAGCAACATGCCCGAACACAGCACCGTCGGCGCCGAGGAGATTCGCCTTGCGCTTGAAGGGGTGATCGGCAGCGAGACGTTCGCGCGCGCGGACCGGGCGCGCTCGCTGCTGTCCTATCTGGTGCGGGCCGAGCAGAACGGCGAGGCAGCCCGGCTGAAGGGCTTTACCATCGCTCAGGACGTGTTCGGCAGGGATGACGATTTCGATCCGGCGATGGATGCGGTCGTGCGCGTGCAGGCCGGGCGGCTGCGCGATCATCTGGCCTCGTTCTACGCCGGCGAGGGCAAGGACGAGCCGATCGAGATCAGCGTGCCCAAGGGCACCTACGTGCCGACCTATCTGCGCCGCGGCATCGGGCCGGACGAGCGGACCGGCGCCATCGCATCGCTGCCCGCCAATGCCGACCGCAGCGCGGGCGAGCCGGCCGCGCCAAGGATCGTCGATTTCGGCCGCGGTGCGAGCGGCTTTACGCTCGACGTCGAAGTGCCCGGCAAGCCGCTTGCGGCGACGCGCATGCTGTCGGGCGCGGACGAACCCTCGTCTCACGACGCCATGCTGGGTCCGTTCATCGTGCGCAACATCAAGCGCTTCTGGATGGCGGTCGCCATCATCATGCTGCTGCTGACGGTGATTCTCGTGCTTGTCTGGCGATCATAGGCGGCGATCGCTGCGTGCATGCGGGCCATCCACAGGGTTTTGCCGATCGCCGCGGCGCCCGGGTCCGTGGCGGGCTCAAGCCCACTCGCCTTGCGGCAACGGAATTGCTAATGTCCCGTTAACCATTGGCATGCCGCGCGAGGGCCGTATGGAGCGGGAAGAAAAATCAGTCAACACGCGCCTCGTCGATGCGGTGCGGCACGTCAAGATCGCCGCCGCCGAGCGCAGCGATGTCGTCGTCGACATGAAGGAAGCCGATCGGGCGCGGCTCGAACTGCTCGCTCAAAGGTTGCGTCCGGTCTTCGATGACGTGCCGGCCGATGACGAACGGTTCGACTTCGCCCTGTCCTGCGGCCTTCAGCCGCGCCTGTGGATCGACGCGACGGCGCATGTGATGATGGGCCGCGACAGGCGGACCTATCGTTTCGTGCGCGATACGCGGATCGGGCGCGCAATCCTTGCCGAAGCGGTCGATCCCGGTCCGGTGACCGAGGCCGTCACGACCTATATCGCCGAGCGTCTGCATGAGCGCGAACTGGCGTTCGCCGCCGGCGAGACGGTGATCTATCGCACAGGTGTCAGCCAGCGCCCGCCGGCCGCCGAGGCGCAGGACGTCCCGCAGGCGCATACCGCCGGCGATCGTGGCGCGGCCGACCCGGCCTCGCGGGACGATGGTTCGAAGGCCGGCTCCGGCGTGTCGCGCCGGGAGCGCGAGAGCGTGCGCGGCATGAGCCGGATCGGCTGGTTCGCGCTCGGCATGTTCGTGGCCCTCGGCGTTGTGGTCCTCTTCTTCCAGGACGTGCCGCTGCCCTTGTGAGGCGCAATGAATGGGGAAGTCGCCCGACCGGCGCGGCGGTCAGGGCCAGAGCCCGCGCTCGTCGGTCAGCCGCAGCGGGCCCGTTTCCGTCGTTGCCGACCATTGCCGCATGGCGCAGTGCCAGCCATTGCCGGACCGGTGGATGTCGAACAGGTTGAACGCGCCCGCGGGCGCCGCGCCGCCGGGCGCCTGGCCGGCGGCGGGCACGCCGATCACGGGCACGCGCCCCCCCTCCGGCCCTTCGATCAGGTGCCGTTGCGCCCGATGGGTGTGGCCGTGCAGCACCAGTTCGGCGCCGTGGCGCGCGACCGCGTTCTGGAACAGGCCGATGCCGTAAAGGCGCTTGCGCGGAGGGGCGGCGCCGCGCACCGGCGGATGGTGGATCAGGACGATGCGGAACAGGCCCTCCTCGCCGGCCGTCCGAAGCGCGTGTTCGAGATTGCGCGCCTGTTTGGCCTCCAGGCGCCCGGCGGCGAAAAAGACCGGCGTCGCAATGGCGCTGGAAAGGCCGATGACCGCCACCGGTCCGCGCCGGCGGATGAAGGGGAAGGCTTCATTGCGCCGGGGGGCATGGCCGTCATCGCCCCTCATCCAGGGCGCCCAGGCCGCAAAGGCCCGGTCGAGCGCGCCCCTCACATAGGCGTCGTGATTGCCCGGTACGATGCTGACATGGTCCGGCGCGCCGAGCCCTTCGAGCCAGGCGGCGGCCGCGCGGATCTCGGCGTCCAGGGCCAGATTGGTCATGTCGCCGGTCACTGCGACATGATCGGCGCCGGCCTTGCCGATCGCCTCGGTGATGCGGTCCAGCGTCGTGCCGGCCATGGCTCCGGCGCGGTGGCGGTGCCAGTTGACATAGCCCGTCAGCCGTTTGGAAAGCAGTTCGCGGGCGCTGACGGCCGGCAGCGGGCCGAGATGGACGTCCGAAAGGTGAGCGAGCGTGAAGCGCATATGCCGGTGGTAAGGGGTTTTGCCGCAAAGTCAAAAAGGGCATGATCGGTCCGCCGGGCCGGGCACGCCCGCCCGGTTCCAGAGCGTTCGTTGCGGACGATGACTAAAGATGTGGCTGCGCAACCGTCTCCTGCACGCCTGGTTCCTGATCCGCCGGCCGATGACGCTGGGCGCGCGCGCCATCGTGCTGGACGGGCATGGCGGCGTGCTGCTGGTCCGGCACACCTATGTCGCGGGCTGGCACCTGCCCGGTGGCGGGATCGAACCGGGCGAAACCGCCGCCGATTGCGTGCGCCGCGAGGTGCGCGAGGAGGCCAATGTCGAGATCGGCCCGGATATGGCGCTGCACGGCCTGTTCTACAATGACCGGGTTTCGCGCCGCGATCATGTGGCGGTTTATGTTTGCCGGATGGCGCGGCGCTTGGGACCGGGTGCGGGTGGCCTCGAAATCGCCGCGGCCGATTTTTTTCCCCTCGACGCCCCGCCGATGGGCGTAACGCCGGGAACGGCGCGCCGGCTGGAGGAATGGCGGACCGGCGCGGTTGCGTCCTCGCGCTGGTAGGGTTGGCTCCGTCAGGCAGCCGCAGGCAGCCGGTCGCGGCCATGGGCGGCGTCGAAGTCGATCGCCGGTCCGGCCGGCACGATCCGGGTCGGGTTGATCGATTCGTGACTGCCGTAATAGTGCGCCTTGATGTGATGCATGTTCACCGTGTCGGCGATGCCGGGCATCTGGTACAGTTCGCGCGTATAGGCCCAAAGATGGTCATGGTCGGCCAGGCGGCGGATGTTGCACTTGAAATGGCCGACATAGACCGGATCGAAGCGCACGAGCGTGGTGAACAGGCGCCAGTCGGCTTCCGTCAGCCGGTCGCCGGCGACGTAGCGCTGGCGGGACAGGCGCTCCTCCAGCCAGCCGAGCGTGTCGAACAGCGGGCCGATCGCTTCCTCGTAGGCGGCCTGCGTGGTGGCGAAGCCGGACTTGTAGACGCCGTTGTTGAGCGTGTCGTAGACGCGCGCGTTGACCTGATCGATCGCCTCGCGCAGCGGCACCGGATAGAAGTCCTGATCGTCGCCGGTCAGCCCGTCGAAGGCTGAATTGAACATGCGGATGATCTCCGAGGATTCGTTGGAGACGATCGTGTCGCGCTTGGTGTCCCACAGGACGGGCACGGTGACGCGGCCGGTATGGTCGGGCCTGGCGCGGGTGTAGACCTGGTGCATGCGGGTCGAGCCGAACAGCCTGTCGCCCGTCGCCGCCTCGTCGGTCTCGAACGTCCAGCCTTCGGCGCCCATGAAATGGTGGACGACGGACACGTCGATCAGCCCTTCGAGCTTCTTGAGCTTGCGGAAGATCAGCGTGCGGTGCGCCCAAGGGCAGGCCAGCGAGACGTAAAGGTGATAGCGGCCCGCCTCGGCCTGAAAGCCGCCCTCGCCGGTGGGGCCCGGCGCGCCGTCCGCCGTCACCCAGTTGCGGAACGCGGCATCCTTGCGCACGAAGCGGCCGCCGCTCTTTTTGGTGTCGTACCATTTATCGTGCCAGACGCCGTCGATCAGAAGGCCCATCGTCTCGTTCTCCTCATTGTCGGTTCGGCAGATAGGGCGTGGGCCCGCCCGCGTCACCGTCCCCGGCGTCGAACGCACCGTCAACCGGTCGGCGTCGGCATGAATTTGCCGCTTTACCGCGCCGCCAGGGGGTGCTAGCTGCACCGCCCATGACCACCGCGCTTCAGATGCGACGACCGCGACGATGATTGCACCGGCCCGCGCGCCGGCTCCGTCCCTTTTCGTCGTTTTGCATTTGGACCTTTTCCATGACCGAGTTTGTGATCGCGCCCGAACGGGCGGAGTGCGCCGACGCCATCGAAGCGCTGCATGAAAGCGCGTTCGGGCCGGGCCGTTTCGCCCGCGCCGCCTTCCGCCTGCGCGAGCAGGGGCCGCACGATCCGGCCCTGTCGTTCGTTGCCCTTTCGCCGCAGGGCGCGATGCTGGGTTCGGTGCGCATGACGCAGGTGGCGGCATCGCAAAGCGGCCATCGCGGCCATCTGCTGGGCCCCTTGGCCGTCGATCCGGCATATAAGAGCCGGGGCATCGGTAAGGCGCTGGTCCGCCGGGCGGTCGGCGCCGCGTGCCGGACGCACGCGCGCTTCGTGCTGCTTGTGGGCGATGCGTCCTATTATGCGCCGCTGGGTTTCGCGCCGTTTCCGGCCGGGCGGCTTTTCCTGCCGGGTCCGGTCGAACCGAACCGCCTGCTGGCCCATCCGCTGGGCGGCGGCGACGTGGTGCGGGACCTTGCCGGGACGCTGGGCTTTGACGGCACGCCCCGTCATTCCATGGCTTGACCTAGAGCGGTTTGTTTTTGGCTGGCATCGTCTGAGCGCCGGGATTTTGTGATCTGGCAAGGCGCGCGGGACGACGCGGTGCGGGCACCGCAAGGCGCGCGCAACGCCGTCCAGAGCGCAAAAGACCAAGCGCGGGCGATGTGCGGCCATCATCTGATGTCAATCGGTTGCCGGCCTCCGGCTTGGACGTCTTTTCCGCCGGCGGCGTCGTCAAGAGCCTCGCGCGATCGTCGGATCGCGCCGCGGTGTTTTCCTCGCCGCGGCGAAAAACCCTGTCCATCAAACCGCTCCCATCCAAAGACAAACCGCTCTAAGGATGGCGAGCCGGCGACGGGCGCGGTTTCTTACCGCCCTTCGCGGTACCACATGGAGGCGATCACCAGCAGCATCAGGGCAAGGCCCAGGAACCCGCCGAACAGGGCCTGGCGCGAGACGCCGCGCAGTTCCGTTTCGGCCGACGTCTTGAAACCCAGCCAGCTGCGTCCGGAGGCGTCTGCGGTCGACCGCACCGGCAGGATCGAGGGCACGTCGACGCCGCCGCCCGCGGCGAGCCGGCGCACCGTGCCGCCGCCCTCGCGCACCAAGGCCGCCAGCGCCTCGGTGGTCGAGATCATGTCGCCGAATTCGGGCGCGTCGGTCCGGCCGACATGGGCCAGCGCGGTCAGATCGCCATTGACCAGGCCGAAC
>NZ_CFIFWG010000111.1:0-10571 GCF_984466335.1 Roseitalea sp.
TATGACAGCGAGTTTCCCGAACTGGGCCGCCGCCTGGCCGACAGGGGCGCAAGGCTCGTCTTCGTGCCGTATCTGACCGACACGCGCCATGGTCACCTGCGGGTGCGCTATTGCTGCCACGCGCGCGCCGTCGAAAACCAGTGCTTCGTCGTCACCTCCGGGCTGGTGGGCAATCTCGCCAACACCGCCAACATCGAAATGGCCTATGCGCGCTCGGCGGTCCTGACCCCGTCCGACCATGGCTTCGCCCGCGACGGGATCGCGGCCGAGGCCGAGCCGCAGATCGAGCAGATGATCATCGCCGATCTCGACATGAAGGCGCTGGAGACGGCGCGGCGGAAGGGTTCGGTGCGCAATCTGGCCGACCGGCGGCCCGATCTTTATCGGCTGGTCTGGGCCGGCGGGCGCTGAACCGCCGCTTCCGGCCATCCGGCCGGGCGGGCGCGGGTGTCAGAACACGGCGTGATCGCCGCGTTCGATGGTCTTTTGCCCGGCGACGACGCGCGCATAATGGTCGAACAGGGTCTCGGTTCCGAAAGAGGGCGTTGAATCGGCGTCATAGCGGCCCGTATCCGGATCGAGAAGGAGCATCGACTCGGTGGCATAGTAGCGCCCGATGCGCGCCAGCTCGGCCTTGTCGGCGAGCTTGGGAGAAGCGCGGCCGAGCACGGCCAGCATGGCCGCGACGACATCGAGCATCGCGACCGGCACGTGCCGGAACCGGGGCGGCCGGTCCAGCAGCGCGAACAGATGCTCGCCCTGCTCTCTGGGCGTGATCGCCGCGCCAGGACCGCCGATCGGCAGGATGCGGTCGCGGCATGACGGATCGTCAAGGCAAAGGGCGATGTAGCGGGCCAGATCGTCGTCGCCGATCGGCTTGCAGGCCGTCAGGGCGCCGTCGCCGAACAACAGGAAGGGCTTGCCCCTTGCGAGCCGGTCGATCTGCCCCGACAGCGACTTGAAGAACGCGGTCGGCCTGACGATCGAATAGGTCAGGCCGGAACCGATCAGGGCCGCCTCGAAGGCCAGCTTGGCATGCTGGAAGGCAAGCCGCGGCTTCTGCACGCAGATCGCCGAGAGCAGCACCATGTGCGCGACACCGGCCCGCCGTGCGGCGGCCAGCGCGCCCAGATGCGCCCGATGGTCGATCGCCCAGGCATCGGCGGGCGCGCCGGTGCGCGAGGCAAGGCACGAGACGAGCACATCGAAACGCTCGCCGCCAAAGCCGTCGCGGGCCAGCGACCGCGGATCGGTCACCTCGCCATGGCGTATGGCGGCCCCTGCGGGCGGCTCCGCCATGGCTCCCGGCGCCTGGGCCCCGCCGGCCCCGCAGCGCGGCCGCACGAAGCAGACCACGTCATGGCCGCGCGCGACCAGGGCCCGCGCCGTCGCCCGGCCGATCGTGCCGGTCGCGCCCAGCAGCAGCACGCGGCGCGGCGCCGGAGACCGATCCGGCCGCTGTGCCGTGCCGGTTCCGCTCATGCGGGACGATCGACGATTGCGCGCGCCGGGTGCCTTGGCGCCATCGGGAAGGCATGGTGGCGTTCGCCGCCGGCAAGGGCGGCGATCGGAAGGGGCGTGCTGTCCGGCCTCGACATGCATAAAGGCTAGCCGGAATCGCGCCGCCCGGCCAGTCCGGGAGCAGGGCCGGGCGGCGCCGGGACGAGGGCATGCGCGCCTACCGTCCCATGCGGACGCGATCACGCAACCGGTCCAGTTCCCGGGCGGCATTCATGTGCAAGGGCAGGCGGGCCGCCCATTCGATATCGGCCCTGCTGACGCCCACGTCGCGATAGAGCCAATCCTCCTTGCCGAGCAGCGTCAGGAAGGCCTGCCGGTCGAGCCGGCGGCGTCGGCTTTCGGCCGCGCGGGCGCGGAGCCGGCCGAACCCGGCGATGGCGAGATCGGCCAGCCGACGCGCCAGCGCGCCGGGGCGGGTTTGCAGCGATCGCGTATCGTGATGGTCGAACACGGTCATCGGTCCTACTCCTCGGTTTCATCGCGGACGATGTTGCTTTCGGGGTGGACAATGGAAACGATCGATGCTTCAATCAAACGAAACGATTTGATGTTTAAGATCAATAAAATTGAAAGACAATCCGCCATGAACGCTCCCGATGCCAAGCCGCTGCGCCCACAGGTGCCGGTCGATGTCGATCTCTTGCGCACCTTTGTCGCCATTGCCGAGTCGGGCAGCTTCTCCAAGGCCGCCGAACGCGTCTTCCGGACGCCGTCGGCGATTTCGATGCAGATGAAGAAGCTTGAGGACCTGCTCGGTGTCGGCGTCTTTACCCGCGACTCGCGTTCGGTCGCATTGACGGCCGAGGGCGAGCTTCTCATCGGCTATGCGCGGCGCATCCTGGCGCTGTCCAACGAGATGATGGCGCGCTTCGTCATGCCCGACGTTCAGGGCACGGTGCGGCTGGGCGCCGCCGACGACCATGGCGAACGGCTGCTGCCGCAGGTGCTGAAGCGCTTCGCCGAAACCCACCCCAATGTCGCCGTCGACGTGGTGATCGAGAACACCCAGGAACTGGTGCCGCGCTATGAGCACGGCGACCTGGACGTGGTGATCCACACGGCGCGGCCGGAAAGCGCCCTGCCGGCCGACGCCACAGTGTTGATCGAGGAGCGGCTCGTCTGGGGCGGCCTCAAGGGCGGCTGTGCGTGGGAGCGCGATCCGCTTCCCGTTTCCATGTGGGAGGAGGGCTGCTCGTGGCGGGCCAACGCGGTCCGGGCGCTGGGCGAGACCGGGCGCGACTTCCGGATCGCCTATATGAGCGCCCATACGGCCGCCCAGAGGGCGGCGCTAATGTCCGATCTCGCCGTCGCGCCGCTGCCGGTCTCATGCATCGAGCCGCCGCTGATCTGCATTGGCGAGAAGCAGGGCCTGCCGAAGCTGGGCACCTATCAGAGCCGGATGCGGGTGCGAACCGACGCGGGCGAATGCTCGCGCGCCGTCGCCGACCATGTGGTCGCCTGTTACGCGGCGATCGAGAGCGGCGATCTGCCATGCGCATGAGCATCTTCATTCGCCGGCGAATCGACAAGCAGGACGGATAATCGCCGCCGCGTGTCCGGCCGCGGGGCAATCGCATATGAGGCGCTGCTTGACACTATTATAGATTGCCTATAATTATAATCCCTTATGGTGCGACTTGTTATATGTGTCTAGTGCAGCCTCATGCACAAAACAGGAACATATGAGGCTCAAATCGGTGGCTACGCGGCATTCATGCCCGCGCCCCTGCCGGACGGCACGGCATTCGACGTCAGCAGCCTCTATGCCCTGATCTCCCAGGCGGACAGGGCGGTCGCGCGGCTTGACGGATCGATCCATACGATCCCGGACCCCGATCTGTTCGTCCTCTCTTACATCCGCAAAGAGGCGGTGGTCTCCAGCCAGATCGAAGGCACGCAGGCTTCGCTGAGCGACGTGCTGAAGGCGGAAGCGTCGGTCCTGGACCCGGCACGGCCCGCCGATGTCGGCGAGGTCGTCAATCACGTCAAGGCCATGCGCTACGCCGTTGCCGAGACCAGCCGCATTCCGATCACGACGAACCTGCTGTGCCAGATGCACGAACGGCTGATGAGGGGCGTTCGCGGCGAGGACAAGGCTCCGGGACAAATCCGCACCATGCAGAACTGGATCGGCGACGAGGGAACGGGGATCAGCAATGCCGTCTTCGTTCCACCGCCGCCGCACATGGTGCGCGATTGCCTGCACGCTCTAGAGCGCTTCATGAACGAGGACCAGAACCTGCCGCTCGCGGTGAAGGTCGGCTTGGCGCACGCGCAATTCGAGACCATTCACCCGTTCAACGACGGCAATGGCCGCGTGGGGCGCATGATCATACCGCTGATGTTCATGCGACACCGCGCGATCAGCGATCCCGTCCTCTATATCTCCCACTATTTCCGCCGGCATAAGGGCGAATACACCGCGCGCCTCCAAGCCACCCGCGACGGCGGCGACCTGATCGGCTGGACCGAATTCTTCCTCAAGGCCCTGATCGACGTCGCCGAGGACGCAACCCGGGTTTCCCGCGCCATCGCCCGGCTGAGGGAGATGCATCGCTCCGGCATCATCGAAGCCATGCCGCGAGGCGCCGGCCGTGCCCTGAAACTGTATGAGTCCCTGTTCAGCCTGCCGATCGTCACCGTCAAGGGCGCCGCGGCCACCATGGATGTCACCTTCGCGGCGGCCAATACGACGGTGAACAAGCTCGTCGATCTGGGAATCCTCGCCGAGATCACCGGCGGGCAAAGGGACCGGGCCTTCATGTACGAGACCTATTATCGGCTGTTTGAACCGCAGGCCGCTCCCCGGAACGGAGCCTGAACACTATTGCCGATGCGCCATCAATGCGCCTCGTCCCAGTTTCCGGCGGCGGCCGCGTCGACCCGCAAGGGCACCGACATGGAAACCGCCGGCATGGCGGCGCCCTCCATCACCCGGCGGACCGTGGCCATGGTCGGCTCGATATTGCTCTCGGGCACTTCGAAGATCAGTTCGTCATGGACCTGGAGCAGCATCTTCGCCGACAAGCGATCGGCCGTCAGCGCAGCGTCCATGCGCGCCATCGCGCGGCGGATGATGTCGGCGGCCGAGCCCTGGATCGGCGCGTTGATCGCGGCGCGCTCGTTGAAGGCGCGCACCTGCGGATTGGAGGACTTGATCTCCGGGTAATGCGCGCGGCGGCCGAAGATCGTCTCCACATAGCCATGCTCGCGCGCAAAGGCCTTGGTGGCGTCCATATGGTCGCGAATGCCCGGAAAGCGCTCGAAATAGGTCTTGATATAGTCGGCCGCCTCAGCGCGCCCGATGCCCAGATTGCGCGCCAGCCCGAAGGCCGAAATGCCGTAGATGATGCCGAAATTGATCGCCTTGGCCCGGCGGCGCACCTCGGGCGGCATCGCTTTTATCGGCACGCCGAACATCTCCGAGGCGGTCATGGCGTGGATATCGAGCCCGTCGGCGAAGGCCTGCTTGAGCTGATCGATTCGGGCCATGTGGGCGAGCACGCGCAATTCGATCTGGCTGTAGTCGGCCGAGACCAGCCTGTTGCCCTTTTCGGCCACGAAAGCGGTGCGGATGCGCCGCCCCTCGGCGGTGCGGATCGGGATGTTCTGCAGGTTCGGCTCGGACGAGGACAGCCGTCCGGTCGATGTCGAGGCCAGCGAATAGGAGGTGTGGACGCGGCCCGTCTCGGCCTTGATGTAGCCGGGCAGAGCGTCCGTATAGGTCGATTTGAGCTTGGTGAGCTGGCGCCAGTCGACGATGCGGCGCGGCAGTTCGTGGCCCTCGGCCGCCAGGTCTTCGAGAACCTGCGCGGAGGTCGACCATTGGCCCGTGCGCGTCTTCGTGCCGCCCGGAAGGCCCAGCCTGCCGAACAGGATCTCGCCCAGTTGCTTGGGCGAGCCGATGTTGAAGCGCTCGCCGGCCAGTTCGTGAATCTCGGCCTCGATGCCGGCGGCCTTCTGCGCGAACTCGCCCGAAAGCCGGCTCAATATCTGCCTGTCGACGGCCACGCCGCGCCGCTCCATGGCCGTCAGGACGGGCACCAGGGGCCGTTCGAGCCGCTCATAGACCGACACCAGGCCCGCGGCGACCAGGCGCGGCCTGAGCACGCGCCACAGCCGCAGCGTGATGTCCGCATCCTCGGCGGCGTAGCGCGTCGCCACGTCGATGGCGACGCGATCGAAGGTGATCGCCTTCTTGCCGGACCCGGCGACGTCCTTGTAGGCGATCGGCGTGTGGCCCAGCCAGCGCTCGGCGAGCGCATCCATGCCGTGATGGCTGTTGTTGCCGCCATCGAGCACATAGGACATCAGCATCGTATCGTCGAAGGCGGCGATCGTCACGCCGTATCGCGCCATCACCAGCATGTCGTATTTGACGTTCTGGCCGACGATCAGGATCGAGGGGTCTTCGAGCAGGCCCTTGAGCCGGCTTATGGCTTCGTCCGCCGGGATCTGCCCGTCGATCAAGCCGCCCTCGCCCAGCAGATCGTCCTCGCCCTGGCGATGGGCGAGCGGCACATAGGCGGCCCGGCCCTGGGCGTGGCTGAGCGAGAAGCCGACCAGGTTCGCCGCCATGGCATCGAGCGAATCGGTCTCTGTGTCGAAGGCGACGGTGCCGGCGGCGCGCGCTTCGGCGATCCATGCCTCAAGGGTCGCGGGATCGCGGATGCATTCATATAAATCGGCGTCGAGCGTCGACGCGCCGGCGGCTTGCGCGCGCGCGGCGGCGAGGGACGAAGGGCTTGCGCCCTCCCCCTTGAGGGAAGCGTCGGGCCTCAGGCCCGGGGTAGGGGCATCATCGGTGCCGTCACCCCCACCCGCTTCGCCGTCGCGACCTTCCCTCAGGGAGGAGGCTGGAAGGTTCCCCGCATCCAGATCGGGGCCGCGCGCATCGGCGCCCCGGTGCGCGTCGACATGCGCCGGCTCGATCTGGGCGGCATCGGCGCCGGTCGCCTCGGCGACGCGCCGGGTCAGGGTCGTAAGCTCCATCGCCTTCAGAAAGCCGATCAGGCGCGGCCCGTCCTGATCCTCAAGGGCGAGCGCTTCGAGCGGCATTTCGACGGGCGTATCGGTCCTCAGCGTCACAAGATCACGCGACAGCCTTGCCTGGTCGGCGAAGGCGATCAGGTTTTCGCGGCGCTTGTTCTGCTTGATCTCGGAGGCGCGCGCCAGAAGCGCGTCGAGATCGTCATATGCGTCCAGGAGCTGCGCGGCCGTCTTGGGGCCGATCCCCGGCACGCCGGGCACATTGTCGGTGGAATCGCCCGTCAACGCCTGAAGGTCGATCATCTTTTCGGGGCCGACGCCGAACTTTTCGACCACTTCGGCGCGGCCGATCCGCCGGTCCTTCATCGTGTCATACATGGACACATGGTCGGTGACGAGCTGCATCAGGTCCTTGTCCGACGAGACGATGGTCGCTTCGCCGCCCGCCGCCTCGGCCATCCGGCAATAGGCGGCGATGATGTCGTCGGCCTCATAGCCTTCCAGCTCGATGCAGGGCAGGCCGAAGGCGCGCGTCGCCTGGCGGATCAGCCCGAACTGGGGCCGCAGATCCTCGGGCGGCTCGTCCCGGTTGGCCTTGTAGTCGGGATAGAGTTCGTTGCGGAAGGTCCTGGACGAATGGTCGAAGATCACCGCGAAATGGGTCGGCGTGACGCCGGCCTCGGTGTCGCGCGCCTCGCGCAGGAGCTTCCACAGCATGTTGCAGAAACCGGACACGGCGCCGATCGGCAGCCCGTCCGACTTGCGCGTCAGGGGCGGCAGGGCGTGGAAGGCCCGGAAGATGTAGGCCGATCCATCGACCAGAAACAGATGATCGCCTTTTTCCATGGCCGAACGCTTACCGCGCCCCGGCGCGGGCGGCAATGCGAAACAGGGCGCGCGCGAACGCCGCCGCCATCGCGCGCGTTCAGGCTTTCTTCATCGTTCTTGACGCATTGTTTACGGTGCCATCCCTTTATCGCGCCCGCATTGTCGGGCTAGGGTTGCGCCCGTCGGGCGCAGATCATCGGGAGACTCCAAGTGGTCCACGCAGTTTTCGGGCGGCTGCTGCTTGCCTCGGCCGTCATCGCGACCGGATGGGCGGCCACGCCGCCTCCGGCCGGCGCGTCCGAGGTCCAGCTTCACCAATTGCTGTTCAACCGCGAAAAGCGTCAGCAGCGGTTTGGCGACACCCGGCACGGCGCGGCGCCGCAGACGGTCCGGCAGGCCGCGCCGCCCGTGGCGCGGATCAGCGGCCCGTCCTATTATGCCTATGCGGCACCGGCGATCGCTAAGGTTACGCTCGTCTCGCTCCTGCCGGACGTGACGATAACCGGTTCGATCGGAACGGACGGCGCCGCCGGCCTGCCGCCCCTGACCGTGCTGGACAATGACCGTTTCCGTGAGGCGCTCGACCATGCGCCCGATGGCGCCCTGGCCATCGAACCCGCCATCGCCGATGCGGTGCGCGCCCATTATGCCGCCGATCCGGCCTTCCTCTGGGTCGAGGGCATGGATGTGAGCGCCGCCGGGGCGGTCGTCGCCGCGATGGTCAACGACGCCGGCGCCCATGGCCTCGTCGCCGAACATTACGCGGTCGCCCTGCCGCCCGCGGGCTGGCCGGCGGACGATCCCGCCCACCGCTATCGCGAACTACTGGCCTTCGAACTGACGCTGACGGCGCGCGCCCTGCGCTATGCGCTGGACATGAAGGACGGGGCGGTCGATCCCAACAGGCTGTCGGGCTATCACGACTTCTCGAAGGACCGGCTGACCGCGACCGCGGCGCTCGCCGCCATGGCCGGGGCCGACGATGCGGCCGCCTGGCTCGAAAGCCTGTCGCCGCGCCAGCCCGATTATGCGACGCTGAAGGCCGAACTGGCCGCGCTGCGCGCAAGCCCGCAGGACGCGATCGTCATCCCGCAGGGCACGTTCCTGCGCCCCGGCGCGATCTCGGACGCGCTGCCGATGGTGATCGGGGCGGCCAGGGAGAAGATGTCGGACGAAACGCGCGCAAGGCACGCCGGCACGCTTGCCGCCTATGCGGGCGGAAACCTCTATGACGGTGCCCTGGTGCCGCTTATCAGGGACGTCCAGCGCGACCTCGATCTCGTGCCGGACGGCATTGTGGGTCCCAAGACGGTATCGCGGCTCGGCGGCCAGAGCCTTGCCTTGCGCATCGGCCGGGTCGAACTGGCGCTCGAACGGCTGCGCTGGCATCCCGAGGATTACGGGCCGCGCCACGTTGTGATCAACCAGCCCGAATATCGCGTGCGCTACATGGTGGGCGGCGAAACGGCGCTTTCGATGCGCGCCATCGTCGGCAAGAGGTCGAACCAGACCTATTTCTTCCACGACGAGATCGACCATGTGGTCTACGATCCCTATTGGGGCGTGCCGCAATCGATCATCGTCAACGAGATGCTCCCCAAGCTGCGCCTCGATCCGGGCTATCTGGACCGCAACGGCTATGTGGTGACGACGCTGTCCGGCCAGCAGGTTTCTTCGTCGGCTATCGACTGGTATCAGTTCGCCGGCAAAGTACCATACAATGTGCGGCAGAAACCCGGCCCCCGCAATGCGCTGGGCGAACTGAAGATCATGTTCCCCAACAGCCATGCCATCTATATGCACGACACCCCGGCCAGGAACCTTTTCGCGCGCGACAACCGCGCCTACAGCCATGGCTGCGTGCGGCTGGAGGACCCGCGCGCCATGGCGGCGGCGGTGCTGGGCAAGTCGGAAGCGCATGTGGCAAGCCAGCTCGGCGGCTACGAACAGGTCGAGAGGCTGGCCGAGACCGTGCCGGTCTATGTGGCCTATTTCACGGCCTGGCCGGACGATGACGGCGCCATCGCCTATCACCCCGACATCTATGGGCGCGACGCCCATCTGCGCCGCGCGCTCGCTATGGTGGACAAGGCGCGCGCCGGCTGAACGCGTGGGCGGTTCCGGGCGCTATCGCCAGCTTCCGTCCGACCACATGGCGTCGAACGCGGCGCGATAGTCGCGATAGCGGAAGGCAAAGCCGAGCGCCTTGATCGCCGCGTTGGAAACGCGCTTGTTCTCGCCGTAGAAGGACCGGGCCATGGGCGACAATGGGGCCGTCTCGAAATCGATCTCCGGGGGCGGATCGACATCCATGACCGAGGCGGCATAGGCGACGACGTCCTGCGGTGGCGCGGGCCCGTCGTCGGTCACGTTCAGCACCCCGTCGTGCCGGCGCCCTGCCAGGAAGGCGAGCGCGCGGGCGATGTCCTCGACGTGGATGCGGTTGAAGACCTGGCCCGGCTTGACGATGCGCCGGGCGCGGCCGGCCGAAAGGTTGGCGAACGCGTTCCGGCCCGGCCCGTAAATGCCCGAAAGGCGCAGGATCGCGAGCGGCACGTCGCGTTCATCGCCGAAGACGCGCCATAGGCGCTCGGCCTCAAGCCGCTGCCTGGACCGGGCCGAGACCGGCGCTGGCGCGCTCGCCTCGTCGACCCAGCGGCCGTCATGGTTCCCGTAGACGCCCACGGTGGACAGGTAGGCGACCCATTCCAGACCGGGTGCCCCGGCGATCGCATCGCGAGCGGCGCGCAGGACCGGGTCGCCCCGCCCATCGGGCGCGATGGAGACGACGATGTCGGTGGCCATCGCGATCGCCGCGGCGAGATCGCCGTCGACCGTCTCGCCGTCGAAGACGAAGGGGCCGACGCCGATCCCGGCCAGCCTCTCGGCCTTGTCGCGGCTGCGCGTGGTGCCCATGACCGGCCGGCCCCCGTCCGCGAGCAGGCGCGCATAGGCGCGGCCGGAAAAACCCGCCCCGAAGATCAGCGTGACCGGTCCGTCAGACATGGGTTCCCTCCTGGTCGGCATCGTCCCACTCGGCGCGCACCGAAGCGTCCGTCTCCCGGCCGTAGCGGACGGCGCGGGCGGCCGCGAGCCGCTCCGGCGCGCATCGGCCGAGCGCCCAGACCGCCGCGCCGCGCACGATCGGATCATCGTCGTCGAGCAGCGACACGATCGCGCCCAGAAGATCCTGATCGGCGCTGTTGCCCGCCGCGATCAGGCAATTGCGCACG
>NZ_CFIFWG010000112.1:0-8919 GCF_984466335.1 Roseitalea sp.
GTTCTGGCCGGGCATTGTCGGCGAGTTCATGCGCTACATGCCGATCACGCTGATCGCGACGCTGACCGCCTCGACCGTCTATGCGCTCCTGTTCGCCCCGACGATCGGTTCGATTGTCGGCAAGGCCGCCATCCAGAAGCGGCGGCCGGACGGCGCCTACATGGCGCTGATCCGCAAGGCCGTGCGCTTTCCCGTGCTCACGCTCGTGCTGGTCGCCGGCCTGATGGGGAGCATCGTCTTCACCTTCGCCAACGACAACCAAGGCGTCGAATTCTTCCCGGCCGTCGAACCGCAATACGGCCTTCTGTACGTCAAGGCCCAGGGCAACATGTCCCTTGAGGAGCAGGATGCGCTGGTGCGCCGGGCCGAAGAGCGCCTGCTGTCCTGGCCGGGCATCAAGACCGTCTATGCCCGTTCGGGTTCGTCGCGTGGCGGCCTTCAGCTTTTCGGTGGCGGCGGCGAGAACGCGATCGGCATGATCCAGTACGAATTCGTCGACTGGCGCGAGCGCAAGGCGGCCAGCGAGATCCTGACGGAGCTGCGCGGCCAGTTCGCCGATGTGGCCGGCGTCGAAATCGAGATTTCGACGCCCGATGCAGGCCCGCCGCAGGGCAAGCCGATCCAGGTGCGGCTACAGGCGGACGATCCGGCCGGCCTTGAGGACGCCGCCGCGACCGTCGCCGATTATCTGCGGACCATCCCCCAGGTGATCGATCTCGATGACGGCCTGCCGCCGCTGTCGATCGACTGGGAGCTGAGGGTCGACCGCACCGAGGCCGCCAAGTACGGGCTGGGTCCGGAGTCGGTCGGCCGTGTGGTCCAGCTCGTGACGACGGGCCTCGAATTGTCGGACTACCGGCCCGCGGGCGCCGACGATGCGGTCGATATTCGCCTGCGCCTGCCCGAGGACCGCAGAACGCTGTCGATGATGGACGAATTGCGGGTCGAGACGCCAGCCGGGGCCGTTCCGCTCGCAAACTTCGTCGACCGCGAGCCGGCCGCCTCGCTCGGCACGCTGACCCGCATTGACGGTTCGAGGACGATCATGGTGGCCGCCAACCTCGTCGAAGGCGCGCAGGATTCGGTGTTTCAGGCGCAGGTCGCCGAGCATCTCGCCACCATGGACTTTGCGCCCAACATCCGCTGGGAGATGGTCGGTTCGGACCAGGAGAGCGACGAGGCGGCCGCGTTTCTGAGCAATGCGTTCGGCGTTGCGATCTTCCTGATCTTCGCGCTGCTTTTGGCCCAGTTCAACCGCTTCACCTATGTCTGGCTGGTCCTGAGCGCGGTGGTCATGTCCACCGTCGGGGTCCTGCTCGGCCTGATCATCATGCAGATGCCGTTCTCGATCATCATGACGGCCATCGGCACGATCGCGCTGGCGGGAGTGGTGGTTAACAACAACATCGTCCTGATCGACACCTATGCGCACCTGCGGCGCAGAGGCGTCAACAAGATGGAAGCGGTTCTGGAGACGTGCCGCGAACGGGTGCGTCCGGTGATGCTGACCGCCGTGACCGCCATTCTCGGCGTCTTGCCGATCGCCTTCGGCGTCAACCTGGCGCTGATCGACCATGAAGTGACGATCGGGGCGCCGTCGACGCAATGGTGGGTCGCCCTTTCGAGCGCGATCGTGTTCGGCCTCGGCTTCTCGACGGTCCTGACGCTCGTTGTGACGCCGGCGGCGCTGATGATCTTCACGCGCGACAATGAAAGCCTGGCGCGGGGACGCATGCTGACACGGCTTGGTCGCTGGCTGCGCATGCGGGCCGCGGTCCGGCCCGCCAGGGCTCCGGCGCCTTCCATCGGCCCGGCATCGCAGCCGGCCCATCGGCCCGCGCCCGACAAGGATGCGCCCCAGCCACCCGAACGGCTTCCCGACGATGTCGCCCCCTTCCCGAAGGCGGCGGAGTAGGAACGTTCACGCTGAAAGAGGCATTCAACGCCCTCGATATGTTCGCTTGAGGGCCCTCAAAGGCACCACATTCCTTGAATACTTATGCAAGCGATGGACACGCGAACCCAAACGGTCCACATCGATCCGATCCATCAAATGCGGAGACTGAACACCAGTCCGGTCGGTCCTTTTATTTGGCTTGCCCTACGCGCTTGAAAACGCCATGATGGGGGCGTATGTGGCGGCCACCCCCGGCGTCCTTCTTCTCCCCTTCCTTCCGCGCCGGTCCTTTCCCATTGCCGCAATGGTTCACCCATGGAACAAATGAAGCTACACGATTTGCAGCAGAAGTCTGCGCCCGAACTGGTGGAGTTCGCCGAAAGCCTTGAGGTCGAAAACGCCAGCGTTCTGCGCAAGCAGGAATTGATGTTCGCCATTCTCAAGCGGCTCGCGGCCGACGATGTGGAGATCATCGGCGAAGGCGTGGTCGAGGTGCTGCAGGACGGGTTCGGCTTTTTGCGCTCGGCGAGCGCGAACTATCTGCCCGGTCCCGACGATATCTACATCTCGCCCTCCCAGATTCGCCGCTTTTCACTGAAGACGGGCGATACGGTGCAAGGCACGATCCGCGCGCCCAAGGAGGGCGAACGGTATTTCGCGCTTCTGAAGGTCAACACGATCAACTTCGAGGATCCCGAAAAGATCCGGCACAAGAGCCATTTCGACAATCTCACGCCGCTCTACCCCGATGCGCGGATCAATATGGAGATCGAGAACGCCGAGACGAAGGACCTGTCGGCGCGCGTCATCGATCTTGTCGCGCCGCTGGGCAAGGGCCAGCGCGGCCTCATCGTCGCGCCGCCCCGGACCGGCAAGACGGTGCTCCTTCAGAACATCGCCCATTCGGTCACGGCCAATCATCCCGAATGCTATCTGATCGTCCTTCTGATCGACGAGCGCCCCGAGGAAGTCACCGACATGCAGCGCTCGGTGAAGGGCGAGGTCGTGTCCTCGACCTTCGACGAGCCGGCGGTGCGTCACGTCCAAGTCGCCGAGATGGTGATCGAAAAGGCCAAGCGCCTGGTCGAGCACGGGCGCGACGTCGTCATCCTGCTCGATTCGATCACGCGCCTGGGGCGCGCCTACAATACGGTCGTGCCCTCGTCGGGCAAGGTGCTGACCGGGGGTGTCGACGCCAACGCGTTGCAGCGGCCCAAGCGCTTCTTCGGCGCGGCGCGGAACATCGAGGAAGGCGGGTCGCTGACAATCATCGCCACCGCGCTGATCGACACCGGCAGCCGCATGGACGAGGTGATCTTCGAGGAATTCAAGGGCACCGGCAACTCGGAGATCGTGCTCGACCGGAAGGTCGCCGACAAGCGCATCTTCCCGTCCATGGATATTTTGAAGTCGGGCACACGGAAAGAAGACCTGCTGGTGCCGCGTTCCGATCTTCAGAAGATTTTCGTGTTGCGGCGCATCCTGTCGCCGATGGGAACGACGGACGCCATCGAATTCCTGATCGACAAACTCAGACAGACCAAGAGCAATGCCGAGTTCTTCGATTCGATGAACGCCTGATCGATTCGTGGGCGAAATATTGGCCAAGACCGCCATTGGACCAAACTTCGATTCAGGGACGTAACGATTCCATATCGCGGTCGTATCCCTGAATTGGGCCGACATGCCATGACCGATACGATCGTCTCCCTATCGAGCGGCGCGCCGCCCGCCGGTATTGCCGTGATCCGTGCATCCGGCCCGCGGGCACCGGCGCTTGCGCGGCTGCTGGCGGGCGACCTGCCCATCCCGCGCCACGCCGCCTTTCGAATCCTTGTCGATCGGGATGGCCGTGAAATCGATCGCGGCCTCGTGCTGTGGTTTCCCGCGCCGGCGAGCTTCACCGGCGAGGATTGCGTCGAATTCCAGGTGCATGGCGGCCGCGCGGTGGTCGACCGGCTTGTCGATGTGGCCACGGCGATCGATGGCGTTCGTCTGGCCGAGGCGGGCGAATTCACCCGCCGCGCCTTTTCGCATGGAAGGCTGGATCTTATCGAGGCCGAAGCGCTTGGCGATCTCATCGCGGCGGAGACCGAGGCACAACGCCGTTTCGCCGTCGCACAGGCCTGCGGCGCTCAATCGCGCCTTTATGCGGGCTGGAGGGAACGGCTGCTGCATGGGCGGGCGATGGTCGAGGCCGAGATAGACTTCACCGACGAGGAGGATGTGCCCGGTTCGGTCTCGGATCGGATTTGGGAGGATATGGAAGACCTGACCGTAGAGATCGACGCACATATCGCCGGCGAGGCGCGTGGACGGATCATGCGATCCGGGTTTCAGGTGACGCTTGTCGGAGCGCCCAATGCGGGTAAATCGACACTTTTGAATGCGCTGTCGGGTCATGAGCGGGCAATCGTCTCGGACGTGCCGGGAACCACGCGCGACATTGTCGAAGCCCGCCTGGATCTGGGCGGCTATCTGGTGGTGTTGGCGGACACGGCGGGCCTGCGTGCCCGCGCGGGGGCGGTCGAACAAGAAGGCATACGCCGCGCGGTGCGGCGTGCCGAGCAGTCCGACCTCGTCATTCACCTCGATGAGCACGGCGTTTTCGCCGATCTGAATCTGGATATGGAACGAACGGTCTGGCGCGTTCGGAGCAAAGGCGATCTTGCCGCCGTCGACGGTCGGGCGCGGGAGGCGGACTTTGTGATCAGCGCGGCGACCGGGGCGGGCCTCGACCGGCTTGCGGCCGCGCTGAAGGCGGAAGTGAGCCGGAGGGGCGGCGACGCCGATGCGCTCGCGCCAGGCCGCGATCGGCATATGGGCCATTTGCGAGCCTGCAAGGCGCATCTGATCGATTCGCTTTCGGAACGACGCCCTTTGGAAGTTCGCGCCGAGGCGCTGCGTCTGGCCGCGGACGATCTCGGCCGCATCACCGGACGAATCGATGTCGAGGACATGCTGGGCGCGATCTTTTCCAAATTCTGTGTCGGCAAATGATTCACGTGAAACATACACGCGTCGAACGCGGGACCGGACGGCGCCACGGTCCGCCCGGATCCCTGCCGATGTTTCACGTGAAACCACGCATGCCTTGACGCGAACCCTCGTTCGGGCCATCTGCGTCCTATTCGATTGATCGATGTCCGACAGGGGAGCCGGGTCATGGCGGCGGCCTATGATGTCATAGTGGTTGGGGGCGGCCATGCCGGCGTGGAGGCCGCGCGGGCCAGCGCGGCGGTCGGCGCGCGCACGGCTCTTGTGACGCACCGCTTCGATACGATCGGCGTTATGTCCTGCAATCCCGCGATCGGCGGGCTCGGAAAAGGGCATCTGGTGCGGGAGATCGATGCGCTGGACGGGCTCATGGGCCGGGTGGCCGATGCCGCCGGCATCCAGTTTCGCCTGCTCAACCGCCGCAAGGGTCCGGCGGTGCGCGGACCGCGAACCCAGGCGGACCGCGCGCTCTACCGCGCCGCGATGCAGGCGGAGATCGGCGCGATCGCCGGGCTCACCATTGTCGAAGGCGAGGTGGCGGGCTTGCGCATGCCGTCTGAAACGCGCGTGGCCGGCGTCACCCTCGCCGATGGCCGCCAACTGGCCGCGGCGGCCGTGGTCCTGACGACAGGAACCTTCCTGCGCGGCCTGATCCATATTGGCGAGAAGACGATCGCTGCGGGGCGCATGGGCGAACGACCGAGCGCGAAGCTCTCCCGGCAGCTCGACGCCATGGGCATACCGCTCGGGCGCCTGAAGACGGGCACGCCGCCGCGGCTCGACGGCCGCTCGATCGCCTGGGCGGACCTTGCCAAGCAGACCGCCGACGACGATCCGGTGCCGTTCTCGACCATGACCGAGCGGATCGCCAACCCGCAGATCGCATGCGGCATCACCCGCACGACGGCGCGGACACATCAGCTCATCCGAGACAATATCGGCCGGTCGGCCATGTATTCGGGCAAGATCGAAGGCACGGGTCCGCGCTATTGCCCGTCGATCGAGGACAAGGTGGTCAAGTTCGGCGATCGCGACGGCCATCAAATCTTCCTCGAACCCGAGGGGCTGGACGATCACACCGTCTATCCGAACGGCATTTCGACATCGCTGCCCGAAGACGTGCAGCATGCGCTGCTCGGAACGATTCCGGGTCTTAAAGAGGCCATCATCCTGCAACCGGGCTATGCGATCGAATATGACCATGTGGACCCGCGCGCGCTTGATGCCGGGCTGGCGCTGCGCGGCGTCGACGGTCTTTATCTCGCAGGCCAGATCAACGGGACGACGGGATATGAGGAAGCGGCGGCGCAAGGGCTTGTCGCGGGGCTGAACGCGGCGCGCCTTGCGACCGGTGACGAACCAGTGCGCTTCAGCCGGACCGAAAGCTATATCGGCGTGATGATCGACGATCTCACCTCGCATGGCGTGAGCGAGCCCTATCGCATGTTCACCTCGCGCGCCGAATACCGCCTTTCGCTCCGGATCGACAATGCCGACCAGCGCCTGACGCCACTTGCGATCGAAACGGGACTGGCATCGGGCGAACGCGCCCGCCACTTTGCGTTGGTTTCGGAACGGCTCAACGCTGCGCGCAGCTTGAGCCGGTCCTTGAGCGTGACCCCGCAGGAAGCGGAACGATTCGGACTCGAAATCAACAAGGACGGTGTGCGTCGTTCAGCTTACAATCTAATGGCCTATCCGAACATCACGCTGGACCGGCTGAGAGCCATGTGGCCCGAACTCGGCAAGCTCGATCCGGGTACGGCAGACCGTCTGGAAATCGAGGCGCAATATGCGGTCTATCTCAAGCGGCAGGCGGCGGACATCGCGGCGGTGAAACGGGAGGAGGCGCTCCTCATTCCCGACATCCTGGCGTTCGATGGCATTTCAGGCCTGTCCAACGAGTTGAAACAGAAGCTGGCCGCGCGAAAGCCAGCCAATATCGGCGAAGCGCAGCGGATCGACGGCATGACACCGGCGGCGCTGGCGCTTTTGGTGGCCCATATCCACCGGATCGACATGCGATCGAAGGCGCGCAGCGCGTGAATGGCGAACGGATCGTCGCGAACCTTCCCGTCGCTGTTTCACGTGAAACACAGGCGCGGCTCGAACGGTTCGCGGATCTGTTCGCGATCTGGTCCGAGCGCATCAACCTCGTCGCCGCGTCCACCAATGCCGGGTTTTGGGAGCGGCACGTCGCCGACAGCGCACAACTCGTGGACATAGCGCCGGAGGCGCAGCACTGGGCCGATCTGGGATCCGGCGGCGGTTTTCCTGGTGTGGTCGTCGCGATCTTGCTGTCGGACAGACCGGAAACCCGCGTCGATCTGATCGAGAGCAATCGCAGGAAGGCCGCCTTCCTGCAGACCGCGCGCGCAAGCTGCGCGCCGGTGGCACATATTCATGCGGAACGGATCGAGACGGTTGTCCCCCGCCTGCCCGCGCCGCACATCGTGACGGCCAGGGCGCTGGCTCCCCTGCCGACGCTTCTCGATCTGGCCGAGCCGTGGCTTGCAGCCGGTGCGAGAGCCTTGTTTCACAAAGGCCGTGGATATGCGGACGAACTGCATGAATGCCGTGCACAATGGGACTTCGATCTGATAGAATATCAAAGCCAGGTCGCCACCGACTCGGTCATTCTCGAACTGATCCGGGTTCGGCGCCGGCGAGAACCAGGCTGAAACACCGAGGACCGGCATGAACGGCGGACCGACCGTCATAACCATCGCGAACCAGAAGGGCGGCGTGGGCAAGACCACGACCGCGATCAATCTGGCGACAGCCCTGGCCGCCATCGGCGAGCGCGTGCTGATCATCGATGTCGACCCACAGGGCAATGCCAGCACGGGGCTGGGCATCGAGCGCGACGACCGGACCATATCCGCCTATGACATTCTGCTCGGTGACGCGCCGGCCGGCCAAGCGGCGATCGCGACGGCCGTGCCCGGACTTTCCATCGTTCCCTCCACTATGGATCTGCTGGGCATAGAGATGGAGATCGCCAGCGCGTCCGATCGCGTCTTCCGGCTGCGTAACGCCCTGTCGCAGCCGGACATGCGCCGCTTCAGCTATGTCATCATCGATTGCCCCCCCTCGCTGAACCTTCTGACGCTCAACGCGATGGCGGCCGCCCATTCGGTGCTGGTCCCGCTGCAATGCGAGTTCTTCGCGCTGGAGGGCTTGAGCCAGTTGCTCAAGACCGTCGAACGGATCCGCGCGTCCGTCAATCCCGGTCTTGCGATCCAGGGAATCGTGCTCACCATGTATGACGGGCGCAACAATCTCGCCAACCAGGTGGTCGACGACGTGCGCGCCTATATGGGCAATGCCGTCTATCGGACGGTGATCCCACGCAATGTGCGCCTGTCGGAAGCGCCTTCGCACGGCAAGCCGGCAATCCTCTACGATCTTCAATGTGCGGGCAGTCAGGCCTATCTGAACCTTGCATCCGAGGTCATCCAGCGCGAGCGCGGCGCCAAGGCGGCATGACCGGCCGCAAGATTGGGAACACAACCGGCGATGAGGCAATTGTGAGCATGGCGGAGAACGGTTCGGGCAAACGGCTGGGGCGGGGTCTGGCGGCCTTGATCGGCGAAATGGATCAGCCGGCTGCATCGGCGCAACCACCCCTCGCCGGCGACCGGACCATGCCGATCGAATGGATCGAACGCAGCGCCAACAATCCCAGAAGGGCTTTCGACGACGCCGATCTGGACGATCTGGCCCGCTCGATGCGGGATCATGGCGTCATCCAGCCGATCGTGGTGCGGCCGCGTCCCGGAGGCAAAGGCAATGTGCACGAGATCGTGGCCGGCGAGCGGCGCTGGCGCGCAGCACAGCGCGCCGGCCTGACCGAAGTGCCGGTCATCGTGCGTGCGGTGGACGACAAGGCGGCCCTTGAACTGGCGATCGTCGAGAATGTGCAGCGCGCCGATCTCAATGCGATCGAGGAAGCGGCGGGCTATCAGCAGTTGATGGACGATCACGGCTACAGCCAGGCCGATCTGGGCGACGTGATCGGCAAG
>NZ_CFIFWG010000112.1:8929-10522 GCF_984466335.1 Roseitalea sp.
CGCAGCCATGTCGCCAACACGTTGCGGCTCTTGAGGCTTCCGCAAGAGGTGCAGGCGATGGTTTGTGCGGGCGATTTGTCGGCCGGGCACGCGCGTGCGCTGGTCACGGCAGGCGATCCGGTCTCTCTTGCCCGACGGATCGCCTCCGAGGGCCTTTCAGTCCGACAGGCGGAAACCCTGGCGCAGGCGCCGGCCGGCGACGGCGTGCCCACGCAAAAGCGATCCGCCGCCGGCAAGGACCCCGACACGCGCGCGATCGAGCGGACACTGTCCGATCTGACGGGCTACAAGGTCGATATCCGCCCGAAGGGCACGGGCGGGGAATTGCGCATTCGCTACCGGTCGCTCGAACAGTTCGACGACCTTTGCCGCCTCCTGCAACGCGATTGAAACAAACTTCGATTCGAAGCCGGAACAAGCCTTATAACACCAGTAAAGCCCTAACGCCGCCGCGCGCTCTGCACGGTCAGCGCCAGTAAGGTCATGCGCAGCACGTCGGATTCCAGATGCCGTGTCCGCCGCGCCTGGAGAAGGGAATCACGCAAGCGGGCGAGCGCGGCGCGAATGGCCGGCGGCGTCCAGATGCCGAGCGCCTGCTCCATGGCCTTCCTGCGGGCAAAGAAGATCGGCGGTCTGGCGCTTGCGACCGCAGCGCCCGGGCTCTTGCCGTCGCGGTCCATGTCCGCGCGCATCCGATCAAGCGACTGGAACTGGCGGATCAGGATCGCAAAAAGGGCCGAGGGCGCACCGCTGCCGGTCTCGAACTTCACCATCGCGCGGTCGAGCGCCTTCAGGTCTCCGGTCAGGACCGACATCGAAACATCGTCGAAGGCCAGCGCCGATGCGTCACCGCAAACCGCCTCGACATCGGCGAGCGTGACCACGGGCAGGCCGAGCGCATAGAGCACGACCTTGTCCAGTTCGGCCCGCGAGGCGGCCCGGTCGCCGCCAAGATGCGACACCAGGAACTGACGAGCGTCGAGTTCGAGCCTTTGGTTCGCCTCGGAAAAGGTCTGATCGATCAGCGCCTGCAACGCCCGGTCATTGTCGGCATAGCAGGGAATCGCCATGCCGGCGGCCGCTTTCTCGACAGCGCCGCGCAGACCGCCCTTCTTAAGGTCGCCCGCTTCGATGACGATGAGCGTGTCCGGGGGCGGGTCGGCCAGAAGCCGCTCGACCTGGACGGTGAGCGCCCGTTCGTTGCCCGCGCCGCGCAGCCAGATCAGGCGGCGGCCGCCGAACATGCCCACCGTGTAGGCCTCGTTGATCAGACGGTCGGGATCGACCTCGCGCGCACCGGCATCGATGCGAACCGCGTTGAACGGATCGTCCAGCGGCACGCCGCTCGTCCGGGCAAGCGTCGCCGCGCGCTCGGCCGCCAGGCCATGGTCGGGTCCGTAGACCAGAAAGAGCGTAAAGGAACGGTCGGGACGGGCGATGAAGCGGTCGGCCTCATGGCTCTTGAGCTGGGCCATGGCCGCGCCTAGAGCGGCTTGTCTTTGGCTGGAATCGTCTGAGCGCCGGGATTTTGTGATCTGGCAAGGCGCGCGCAACGCCGCCCAGGGCGCAAAGGACCAAGCGCGGGCGATGTGC
>NZ_CFIFWG010000113.1:0-10504 GCF_984466335.1 Roseitalea sp.
TTGTAGAACGAGGCGAATTCGATGCCGATGGCGCCCGAGCCCATGACGACGAGCTTCCTGGGCATCTGCTGCGGCACCATCGCCTCGAAATAGGTCCAGATCAGCTTGCCGTCCGGCTCGATGCCGGGCAGCGCGCGCGGCCGCGCGCCCGTGGCGACGATGACGTGCCCGGCGGTGTAGTCGCCTTCGCCCCTGGTGCCCTTGGGCGCGGGGTGCTGTGGCTCGAAGGCGGGCTTGGACGGCTTGCCGACCGTCACCTTGCCCTTGCTGGTCAGCCTGGCCTCGCCCCAGATGACATCGACCTTGTTCTTCTTCATCAGGAAGCCGACCCCGCCGTTCAGGCGTGCCGACACCTTGCGCGACCGGTCGACGACGGCACCGACATCGGCCGTCACCGTCCCTTCAAGTTTCAGGCCGTAATTCTTGATATGGCTGGCATAATCCATGATCTCGGCCGAGCGCAGCAGCGCTTTCGTCGGGATGCAGCCCCAATTGAGGCAGATGCCGCCCAGATGCTCGCGCTCGACGATCGCGGTCTTGAGGCCGAGCTGCGCGGACCGGACGGCCGTCACATAGCCGCCCGGTCCCGATCCGATGATGATCACGTCGTAGGAATTGTCAGCCAACTTGCCTCTCCTGTCGGTTGCGGGAGGCGGCCGGGCCGAGGGTCAGCCGGTCAGCATCCCGTAGATTTCGTCCTTCAGGCGCATGCGCGTCTTGCGCATGTCCTCCATGTGGAAATCACCCGTGGGCTCGATGTCCGTCTCGGCGCGGTGAATGGCCCGGTTGACTTCGTGATATTGGTCGAAAAGTTTCGCGAAATGGGCGTTGGAGCCCTTCATTTCGCTCATTTTTTCAACATGTTCGGGAAATTCCGCGGCCAGTTCGTGTGGCGTGTGCGCCATCGGCAATGCTCCTGTGCATCGTGTGATGGCACCACCCTAGCGGCCGGCCCTGCTGCCTCCTTGATCGGTGTCAATCGTTCATCCCGAGCAGGGCGCGACGCGGCATCGGCACGATCCTGTCTTCGGGTTCGGCCATGACGGTCTCCTGATCCGGTTGCCATGCCCTGGAGATGGGCACGGCCGCGCCGGTTGTCACGCAATGCCTAAACCAGCATCCCCATCGGGTTCTCGATATAGCCCTTGAAGGCGGCGAGCAGTTCGGCGCCCAGCGCGCCGTCGACGCAGCGATGGTCGGTCGACAGCGTCACGCTCATCACGGTCGCGATCGCCAGCGCCCCCTCCTTGACCACCGGCCGCTGTTCGCCCGCGCCCACGGCCAGGATCGTCGCGTGCGGCGGGTTGACGACGGCGGCGAAGTCCTTGACGCCCATCATGCCCATGTTGGAGACCGCCGTCGTGCCGCCCTGATATTCCTCGGGCTTGAGCTTGCGCTCCCTGGCGCGCGCGCCCAGATCCTTCATCGCGTTGGAGATGGCCGACAGCGTCTTTTCCTCGGCGCGGCGCACGATCGGCGTGATCAGACCGCCGGGAATCGACACGGCGACGCCCACATCGGCGTGGCTGTGGCGGACCATCGCCTCGTCCGTCCATGACACGTTGGCGTCGGGCACGTCGCGCAGCGCCAGGGCCAGCGCCTTGATCACCATGTCGTTGACCGACAGCTTGTAGGCCGGCTTGTCGTCCCTGACGGGCGCGGCCTTGTTGAGCTGCGCGCGCAGCGCCAGGAGCGCGTCCAGTTCGCAATCGACCGTGACGTAGAAATGCGGGATCGTCTGCTTGCTCTCCTGCAGGCGCTTGGCGATCGTCTTGCGCATGCCGTCATGCTTGACGAGCTCATAGGAGCCCTCGGCGAAATTGGCGAGCACCTGTTCGGCGGTTGGCCCCACCGCCATGGCGGGCGTGGCGGCGGTGGCGGGCGCCGGCGCCTCGGCGGCGACGGCCGGCGCCGTGGCGCCCGATGCGAGCGCGGCGTCCACGTCGCGCCTGACGATGCGCCCCTTGGGTCCGGTTCCGGCGATCGCCGTGATGTCGATGCCGGCATTGGAAGCGATGCGGCGCGCGAGCGGCGAGGCGAACAGCTTTTGGCCGTCCTTGACCGGCACGGGACCGGCCTTGCCGCCGTCGGAAATAGCGACCGGCACGGCGCCCTCGCCCTTCGAGGCCGCCTGCGGTGGCACCTCAGGGTGAGGGCTCACGGTGCCGTTGCCGCCTGAAGACACAGAACGAGCGTCCCCCTCATCGGCAGGCGCGGAGGCGCTCTGCGCCGAAGCCTCGAAGGACGAGGGTGCGCCATCGGCCTGCCCGGCAGCGGCCGCCGCGCCCACATCCTCGCCTTCCTCGGCGAGCACGGCGATGGGCGCGTTGACCTTGACGGCCTCGGTGCCCTCGGCGACGATGATCCTGGCGATGGTGCCTTCATCGACGGCTTCGACCTCCATGGTCGCCTTGTCGGTCTCGATCTCGGCGATCACGTCGCCGGCCGAGACGCTGTCGCCCTCCTTGACCAGCCATTTGGCCAGATTGCCTTCCTCCATGGTCGGCGACAGCGCGGGCATTGTGATGGTGATGGGCATGATGCGCTCTCCTAACCCGTGTAGGTGACGGTCTTGACCGCCTCGACGACTTCGGCGGTCGTCGGCAGGGCCAGCTTTTCAAGATTGGCCGCATAGGGCATCGGCACGTCCTTGCCGGCGACGGTGATCGGCGGCGCGTCCAGATGGTCGAACGCCTCGCGCGTCACCCGGTTGGCGATGTAATCGCCCACCGAGTGCTGGGGAAAGCCTTCCTCGACGGTGACCAGCCGGCCCGTCTTGCGCACGCTTTCGATCACCGCCGGCAGGTCCATCGGCCGCAGCGTGCGCAGATCGATCACCTCGCAGTCGACGCCCTCTCCGGCCAGCGCGTCGGCCGCCTCGATGGCGTATTTCATGCCGATGCCGAACGAGACGAGGGTACAGCCGGCCCCGGCGCGATGGATGCGGGCCTTGCCGATCGGCAACACGAAATCGTCGAGCCCTGGCACGTCGAACGTCTGGCCGTACATGATCTCGTTTTCAAGGAAGACGACCGGGTTCGGGTCGCGGATCGCCGCCTTGAGAAGGCCCTTGGCGTCCGACGCCGTATAGGGCTGGACCACCTTGAGGCCCGGAATGTGGCTGTACCAGGCCGCATAGCACTGCGAATGCTGGGCGGCGACGCGCGCGGCCGCCCCGTTCGGCCCGCGAAACACCATCGGCGCGCCCATCTGCCCGCCGGACATGTAGAGCGTCTTGGCGGCCGAATTGACGATCTGGTCGATCGCCTGCATGGCGAAGTTGAAGGTCATGAACTCCACGATCGGCCTCAAGCCGGTCATCGCCGCGCCGACGCCCACGCCGGCAAAGCCGTGTTCGGTGATCGGCGTGTCGACGACGCGCTTGGGGCCGAACTCGTCCAGCAGCCCTTGGGTGACCTTGTAGGCGCCCTGATATTCGGCCACCTCCTCGCCCATCACGAAGACGGTCTCGTCAGTGCGCATCTCCTCGGCCATCGCATCGCGCAGCGCCTCGCGCACGGTCGTCGGCACCATCTCGGTGCCGGCCGGGATTTCTGGATCGGCGGGCGGCGCGACGGCAATCGGGGCGGCCGCGACGGGGGCCGGAGCCGGCGTCGGCGCGGCGGCGGGCGCGGCCTGGCCATCCGGCACGGACGCGGACGCCGTGCCGATCGCGTCGGCGTCCTCGCCCTCTTCGAGCAGCACCGCGATGGGCGTGTTGACCTTGACGCCCTCACTGCCCTCGGCGATCAGGATCCTGCCCAGCCTGCCCTCGTCCACCGCCTCGACCTCCATGGTCGCCTTGTCGGTCTCGATCTCGGCGAGCACGTCCCCTGCGGCCACCGCATCGCCCTCCTTCTTGAGCCACTTGGCGAGGTTGCCCTCCTCCATGGTCGGCGAAAGGGCCGGCATCAGAATATCAATCGGCATCGTTCGCCCCCTTACGCTTCGATCACAATGTCGGTGTACAGTTCGGACGGATCCGGTTCGGGATCGGTCTGCGCGAAATCGGCGGCGTCCGCGATGATCGCGCGAACCTGCTTGTCGATCCCCTTGAGCTCGTCCTCGCCGGCCCATTTCCGCTCGGTCAGCCGCGCCTTGACCTGCTCGATCGGGTCATGCTCCGAGCGCATCTTCTGCACCTCGTCCTTGGAGCGGTACTTGGCCGGATCGGACATGGAATGGCCGCGATAGCGGTAGGTCATCATCTCCAGAATGATCGGCCCCTCGCCCGACCGCGCATGGTCGAGCGCCAGATCGGCGGCCGCCTTGACCGCGCGCACATCCATGCCGTCGACCTGGAAGCCGGGAATCTTGAAGGACACGCCGCGCTGGGAAAAATCGGTCTCGGCCGAAGAGCGGGCGACCGACGTGCCCATCGCGTAGCGGTTGTTCTCGATGATGTAGACGACCGGCAGCTTCCACAGCGAGGCCATGTTGAAGGCCTCGTAGACCTGGCCTTGATTGGCCGCGCCGTCGCCGAAATAGGTGCAGCAGACATTGCCGTTGCCGCGATACTGGTTGGCAAGCGCGATGCCGGTGCCCAGCGGCACGTTGGCGCCGACGATCCCGTGGCCCCCATAGAAGTTCTTCTCCTTGGAGAACATGTGCATCGAGCCGCCCTTGCCCTTGGAGTAGCCGCCCCGGCGCCCGGTCAGCTCGGCCATCACCCCGCGCGACTGCATGCCCATGGCCAGCATATGCCCGTGGTCGCGATAGGTGGTGATCGTCTGATCGCCCTCGATCATCGCCATGGTCACGCCGGTCACAACCGCCTCCTGGCCGATATAGAGGTGGCAGAAACCGCCGATGAACCCCATGCCGTAGAGCTGGCCGGCCTTCTCCTCGAACCGCCGGATCATCAGCATGTCGCGATAGGCCGAAAGCTCTTCGTCCTTGGTGAAGTCGGCCGGCTTCGGTGCCGAAATGGCACTGGCCGTCGCCGCCGCCCTGGATTTGGGGGGAGACTTGCGTGCGCGTGTCGCCATGGCGTTTCATCCCTGTTTCGTTTCGGCGCACAATAAAGCGCCGGATCGGGACATCAAGTCGAGTTTGCGCATGGGATTTATGACGATAAGGCCATCAAAACCTTTGAAAAATACAAGATTAACTGAAAATGAGTTAATTCATGCGCCGCAGCAATTCGTCCAAGCTGGTTCCGCCATCGACGGGATTGTGCAGCAAGATCACTTCGTTGGCACGTGTCAGCCCGAGCGCCAGACGGGCCTGCTCGTCGATCATGTCGCGTTGCAGCGCACCATCGCTCAGCGCGCGCGTGCGTGTTTCAAGCTGCGTCCTCTGGGCGCCCAGCGCGCCCAGCTCAGCCTCAAGGCCGGCCAGCCGCGCCTCGTATTCCTGCTTGGATTGCAGGCCCAGATTGCCGTTGATGCCGTGGAATCCGTAATAGGCAAGGGCGAACAGCGCGATCATGGGTATGACGGCATGCCGAAGCGGTGATCTTCTATATTGACGCGTCCACATCGACCCCGAACCACAGTTGCGCGCAGGCCATGCTTAGGCGCGTTTGGTTAAGGGGCGGCTAAGGCGTCGCGCGGCAAGCTGGTCTTTGGGTCTTTGGGTCTTTGGGTGTTGGGGGCTTGGGTGTCGGACCCCTCGCTTCCGGCCGGAGCCGCCTCAGTGCAGGACCGACATGCCCGCATAGCGGGCCAGGTCGCCCAGCTCCTCCTCGATGCGGATGAGCTGGTTGTACTTGGCGAGCCGGTCGGAACGGGCCAGCGAGCCGGTCTTGATCTGCCCGCAATTGGTGGCGACGGCAAGGTCGGCGATGGTCGCGTCCTCGGTCTCGCCCGACCGGTGCGACATGACGGCGGTGTAGCCGGCCCTGTGCGCCATCTCGACCGCGCGCAAGGTTTCGGTCAGCGTGCCGATCTGGTTGACCTTGATCAGGATCGAATTGGCCACGCCCTTTTCGATGCCCTGGCCCAGGCGCCTGGTGCTGGTGACGAACAGATCGTCGCCGACAAGCTGGCATTTGTCCCCGATCAGGTCGGTATGGATCTTCCAGCCGTCCCAATCGTCCTCGTGCATGCCGTCCTCGATCGACACGATCGGATAGGCATCGACAAGAGATTTGAGATATTCGGCCTGTTCCTGGGGGCTGCGCGTTGCGCCCTCGCCCTCATAGACATAGGCGCCGTCCCTGAAGAACTCGGACGCCGCGCAGTCGAGCGCGATGTGCATGTCCTCGCCGGGCTTGTAGCCGGCTTCGGAAACCGCCTCCATGATGAAGTCGAGCGCGGCGTGCGCGCTTTTCAGGTTCGGCGCGAACCCGCCCTCGTCGCCGATGCCGGTGTTGTGGCCAGCCGCCGTCAGCTTCTTCTTGAGCGTATGGAAGGTTTCGGCGCCCATGCGGACCGCATCGAGAAGCGAGGCGGCGCCCGTCGGCATGACCATGAACTCCTGGAAATCGATCGGATTGTCGGCATGGGCGCCGCCATTGATGATGTTCATCATCGGCACGGGCAGCATGTGGGCGTTCGTGCCGCCGACATAGCGGTAAAGCGGCAGGCTCGATGCCTGCGCCGCCGCCTTTGCGACCGCCAGCGAGACGCCCAGGATCGCGTTGGCGCCCAGCTTGCCCTTGTTGCCGGTGCCGTCCAGATCGATCATCACCGCGTCGATCCTGGCCTGTTCGGTGGCATCCATGCCGCCGATCGCATCGAAGATCGGGCCGTTGACATTGTCGACCGCCTTGCCGACCCCCTTGCCCAGAAAAGCACCGCCCCCGTCGCGCAGCTCGACCGCCTCGTGAACGCCGGTCGAGGCGCCCGAGGGTACGGCGGCGCGTCCGACGCTGCCGTCTTCGAGCGCAACGTCCACCTCGACGGTCGGGTTGCCGCGGCTGTCGATGATCTGGCGGCCGATAATGTCGATGATGGCGCTCATGGATGATGGTTCCCGTCCGGCGGTTTGAAGTTGCGCCGACGCCATAGCCGAGCTTTGTGAAAAGGAAAACAGGGCCGGCGGGGAAAAGCGCGCCTGGGCCTACCCGGCCTTCACGACCGCATCGATCGCCATCAGCCGGCCCATGAGCGCCTCCATCTCGCCGAGCGGCACCATGTTCGGCCCGTCGGACGGCGCGCTGTCCGGATCGTCATGGGTCTCGATGAAGATGCCGGCGACGCCGACCGCGGCGGCCGCGCGGGAAAGCGGTGGCACCATGGCCCGATCCCCGCCGCTCGATGCCCCCTGCCCGCCCGGCTGCTGGACGGAGTGGGTGGCATCGAAGATCACCGGCGCGCCGGTCTCGGCCATGATGGGCAGCGCCCGCATGTCCGAGACCAGCATGTTGTAGCCGAAGCTCGCCCCGCGCTCGGTGAGCAGCACGTTGGGATTGCCCGAGCCGGTCACCTTGGCCGCGACGTTCCTCATGTCCCAGGGCGCGAGGAACTGGCCCTTCTTGACGTTGACGACCCGGCCGGTCCGCGCGGCGGCGACGAGAAGGTCCGTTTGCCGGCAAAGAAAGGCCGGGATCTGAAGCACGTCGACGACTTCGGCGACGGTGGCGCATTGTTCGGCCGTATGCACGTCGGTCAGCACCGGCAGGCCAACGTCTTGCCGGATTTCGGCGAACACCGGCAACGCCGCCTCCAGCCCCATGCCGCGCTTGCCCGAAAGGGAGGTGCGGTTGGCCTTGTCGAAGGAGGTCTTGAACACCAAACCGATGCCGAGCCGTTCGGACAGAGCCTTGAGCCGCTCGGCCATCATCATGGCGTGCTCGCGGCTTTCCATCTGGCAGGGGCCGGCGATCAGCGCGAGCGGCAGTGCGTTGCCGAACCGGACATTGCCCGCCGTCACGATTGTCGCAGGGGTCGTCATGCGGCTGCTCCACTTACATCAAAAGCAAAGAACGCCCCCTGCCCCGGCGCGCGGTCGACGACCACAAAAGGGCCGTGCCGGCGAGCGGCGATCCCGTTCGCCTCCAGGAGCGATGCGAGCGCGGCCGGATCGCGCACGCCGAAGACGATGCCCTCAAAGCGCAGGCCGCGCGCCCGCGCCTGCCGCGCAATGCCGAACCGAACGCCAAGCCCCTCCGGCGTCATCACGTTCATGCCGGCATTGGCCGTTGCGATCTCGATGCCGAAGGAGTGCGCCTGCGTTGCGCGATTGTCGAGCACGTCCTGCAGGAAATATTGGAAATCGGCCGGATTGGTTTCCGAAGCGACGATCTCGGCGATACCGGTCACCGTGTTTGGGTGGGCTTGCAGAGACGACCGGTCGAGAGCGGGCATGCGAACGCGCTGGCAGCAGAACAGGAAGCTGTCCGGCGAGCGCAGATCGGCGGCGAACGCATTGTTGAAGCTGGCGCTGCCGGAATTGCCCGCCCCATCGCGCATGGTGCGGCCGAAACGCAGCTTCCGGCCCGCCGAGATGCCCCGGCGCTGAAACCGTTTGTGATCGGCATCGGCATTTTCGGTCGCCAGCGCGACGGCGGAAAAGCCGTTCTCGCCATTGCGGAAACGGTAGGCCTGGTCGCGGGCGGTGAACGTGTTGCCGCGCTCCGCCGTGCGCTCGCAGTCCTGGCGTTGGGCGATGCCGAGCGGTTCCAGATAGGTGCCGTCGGCCAAGAAGACGCAGGCGTTTTCCGTCCCGAAAGGATGTTTGGCATCGGCAGCCACCCGAAAGCCGAGCGCTTCGAGGCGCGCGCGCGCCGTATCGAGCGCCTCCACGGGCAGCACGCAATGGTCGAGCGCGCGCGGTCGGCGGAGCGGTATGCCATCGGTCATGGCCGGCATGTGCCCCATTTGCCGAGGGCGCGCAAGGCGGCGCCGGGCCGCCGGATTGCCGGACAGCGCTGCCCGCCTATCTTTCTTCTCCCGAAGGAGGTGCTCATGCCCACTCGCCCCCGCACCATCGCGCTGACGCTCGCGGCCGCCCTTGTGCTCGCCCCGGCCGACGGCGCCCACGCCGACGGGAACGCGGCGCGCGCGGTGATCGCCGACCAGCTCGAAAGCTTCCTGGCCGGAGACTTCGCGCGCGCCTACGGCCATGCATCCGACGACATCAAGCGCATCTTTCCGACGCTCGACCGGTTCATGGAGATGGTCCAAGGCGGCTACATGCCTGTCTTGAGCCCGGGCAACTATGCGTTCGGCCGCACCGAGACCATGGCCGACGGCCGCATCGTGCAGGAGGTGCTGATCCGCGCGCCCGACGGCGGCGACTGGACGGCGGTCTATTTCATGGAGTTGCAGGGGGACGGGTCCTGGAAGGTGGATGGCGTCAATCTGCGCAAGGGCGCGGCGGGTTTGGTCTAGCGTCCCTGATCTGAGGTTCGCTTCGTTACGCGGCATGCTCCGTACGAACTTCAGATCCGATCAGGACACGAGCAGGTCTTTGATTCTAAGGTCTTTAGATTCCAGTGTGGTTTACGGATTTGAAGTGCGTTCAGAAGCGTGCCGCGAACACTGTAACGAACGTCAAATCCACCACACTAGAGCCTGTGTTTACACATTGACGATTGACTGCGTTGAAGACCAAGGCCGGCTCTGACCGGGAGAAAAGCGCAAGCAAGTGCGCGCCCATTTGCGATCATTATATAATAAATATCTTTTCTTGAATTTTTATCGATGTTAATATTAAATAATCCATGCATTTACGCATAAGGGTATGGCCGTTCATTTATTTGCAACCTGAAAATCGACACACAGGTGAAATGATGAAACGCTCCTTGACATATCGTCTGTTCGCTCTCCTGCTTGCGTCTTGCCTCTGGCCGGCCGGTGCCCAGGCGCGGGATTGCAGTTCGATCTGCACCGACGCGGAGGATTGCATCGCCGCCGCCCTCTATCCATACGTTCCGGACACCGGGACCTTCTCAACTGCGATCTGCGATGCGTGGACGGCGTCGGGCCGGAAGGAAAAGCTCTACCTGATCGCCGACGAGAACGTCTGGGACGGCGGCTACGCCTCGGACCCGGTCTACACGAACGGCAGCGGCACGCAGGTGCCCATCGACGTGTTCGTCTACGACGCGATGTATCTCGAATACTGGAAGACGCAGACCAGGCCGGTGCCGGCCGGCTCCATCACCAACGCCTCCGACTTCGTGTCCTATGCGCGCACGGCGCTGGCCGGGAGCGAGGGCAGCATGCTGGCGCTGCCGATGCTGGGCTGCACCAACATCATGTTCTATCGCGACGGCGCCGCCGGCATGGAGAACGTCACCACGCTGTCGGGGTTCCTTTCGCAGAACCCCGCCGGGATCTACGCAAGCCCGGTGCCGTTCGACGATACCGGGGCCATGCTGAACATGTCGGGCAAGACGACGATCGGCGTCGACTACATGGTCAAGGGCTTTCTGAACACCGGTTCGTGGCCGTCCATGAACCCGCTCGATGAGTCGATCGTCAAATCGATGGCTGGCATTGCGGAAACGGCCAGCTATTACAATGCCCTGACAGGCGCGATCCCGTCGCTTCCGGGTGTCGAGGACCAATATGTCCGGGCGGGCTATTTCAGCCAGGGGTATGGGCGCACGTCG
>NZ_CFIFWG010000114.1:0-10161 GCF_984466335.1 Roseitalea sp.
GGCAAGTGCGCACGAAGCGCCCGCGCCCGATCCGCTTGACCGGCGAGCCGGCAAACAGTTTACGGAAGGCCGGATCGTCCAGCATCAGCAGGTCGGCCAGCGGCGGCGATTTCAAATCGTCGCGCGCGCGCAGCCGGGCCTCGCGCGCAACGCCCGCATATTTGTTCCAGGGGCACACCGCCAGACAGTCGTCGCAGCCATAGATGCGGTTGCCCATGGCGGCGCGGAACTGTCCGGGGATCGGCCCCTTGTGCTCGATCGTCAGATAGGAGATGCAGCGCCGCGCATCGAGCCGGTAGGGCGCGGGGAACGCATCGGTCGGGCAGACGTCGAGGCAGGCCCGGCACGAGCCGCAATGGTCGGTTTCGGCCGCATCGGCGGGCAGCGCCATGTCGGTCAGGATCGCGCCCAGGAAGAACCAGGAGCCCAGATCGCGGCTGACCAGGTTGGTGTGCTTGCCCTGCCAGCCAAGGCCCGCCCGTTCGGCGAGCGGCTTTTCCATCAGCGGCGCTGTGTCGACGAAGACCTTCACGTCCGCGCCCGTGCGCGCGGCGAAGCGGCCGGCGGCCTGTTTGAGCTTGCCCTTGATGACGTCGTGATAGTCGCGATTGTGGGCATAGCAGGAGATCGTCGCCCGATCGGTCCGGCCGACGGCCCCAAGCGGGTCATAGTCGTCCTCGGGCCCGTAGGCCATCGCCACCAGGATCGCCGAGCGCGCCCGCGGCCAGAGCATGCGCGGGTCGGCGCGCCGGTCGCGCGTTTCGGCCATCCAGCCCATCGTGCCGTGCCAGCCGGCGGCGAGGAACCGGCCGAGCCCGCTCGCGGCCCGCTCGATCCGCGCGGCCGGCGCGATGCCCACGGCATCGAACCCCAGGGTCTTGAGGTCCCCTTCGATGAAGGCGCGCGCCCGGTCGGGATCGCTCAGACGCTGTTCGGCGACATGCGGCATGGCCGGAAACTATGCGCAAACCCCTCAGAAATCGAGATCCGCATAGTGCGATGCGGGCGTCAGGCCGCGCACACGGTCGGCGAGCAGCGGGCGGAACGAGGGGCGCGACTTGACGCGGCCGTACCAGTCGCGCGCCTGCGGCGCCTGGTTCCAGTCGATCTCGCCCATATAGTCGAGCACCGAGACCGCCGCGCCGGCGGCCATGTCGGCGGCCGAAACGGTCTTGGCCCCCAGCCAGTCGCGCGTGCCGGCGAGCCAGTTCAGATAGCGCAGGTGCTGGCGCACATTGGCGCGGGCGGCGCGCATGGCCGCGCTGTCCGGCGAGCCGCCGCCCTGATCGGCCCGCATTTGCAGCTTGTAGACCCGTTCGCGCACCAGCGCGCGCAGGACGTCGGCATCGAGCTTGCCGATGAACCAGTCGACCAGCCGGCGGACCTCGGCCCGCTCAAGCGGGGATTGGGGCATCAGCCGTCGTTCGCGCGCCATGACGCCGCGGGTCTCGTCGAGATATTCGGCGATCGGAAAGGCGCCGCACACCGAGACGCCGGCCTCGGCGACGAGCACAGGGATCGTGCCGGCCGGATTGCGCGCCAGGAACGCGGCCCGCCGCTCCCAGGGGCGCTCTTCCCGCAGGTCGGCCGTCACGCCATATTCGGCCAGCAGCAGGCGGACGAAGCGGCTTTGCGCGGACATGGGCTGATGGTGCAGGATCATCGCGTGCTCACGGACCGGACGTTGGGGGCGCGGGCAGTGATAGGCGCTCGGCCGCCCTGGCGCAACGGCGGCTCACGAAGCGGCGAAGGCGTCGATTTCGGCAAGCGTGGGCAGGTCCGCGCCGCGCCGCGTGCAGGTCAGCGCCGAGGCGCGCACGGCGAAGCCGGCCATGCCGGCGATGTCGGCCCCGCGCGCCCGGCCCCTGTCCAGCAGCCCGGCCGCGGCCAGCGCGTGCAGGCAGGCGGCCATGAAGGTGTCGCCCGCGCCGACGGTGTCGACCACGTCGACGGCGACGCCGGGGACATGGATCAGCCGCCCATCGGCGGAGGCGGCGATGGCGCCGTCCGGCCCGCGCGTGACGAAGACGAGATCGGCGCCGGCGGCGAGCGCCTGCTCGATAAACCATTCGAACGGCTTGCCCGGCCACAAAAGGCCGATGTCCTCGTCGCTCGCCTTGACCAGCCCGGCGAGGGGCAGCATCTCGCCGATGCGCCGGCGCCAAAGGTCCAGATCGGGCACGACCATGGCGCGCACATTGGGATCGAACGAGATGAAGCGGCGGCCGGCCTCGCGCTCGGCGAATGCGCGCAAGGTCCCGCCCGTCGGCTCGAACACGGTCGCGAACGAGCCCAGATGGATCGCCGCGACCGCGTCGTCGAGCGTTTCGGGGATGTCGGACGGTTCCATGGAGCAGTCGGCCGTGCCGTTGCAATAGATCGAATAGAGCGGGTGGCCGTCCGGCCCGGTCTCGATCAGCGACACCGTCGTGGGATTGCCGGTCGCAACGCAATAGCGGTCCGAAACGCCGTTTTCGTCCATGAACGCGCTCAGGCGCCGTCCGAGCATGTCGGTCGAAATGCGGGTGAACAGGCCCGCCTCGTCGCCCATGCGCGACAGGCCGAGCGCGACGTTGAGCGGCGAGCCGCCGACCACGCCGTCGATCGCAACGCCATGGCGGCCGAACGAATCCGAAGCGCGCGCAAACATGTCGAACAGCGCCTCGCCGCAGGTCAGTATCATGTGCCACAGCTCCCCAGATGGACGATCGTACCGGTGCGAATCGACGTCTCCGCCGCCTCTCCCATCTCGACGGCGCGCGCCCCGTCCGTCAAGCTGACCTCCGGCCGCCCGCCCTCGCGCACGATCCGCGCAAAGGCCCGGTGCTGGTAATAGGTGCCGCCATGATGGTCGCCGGCGGCCAGCACATGGTCGTCGACATGGATTTGCTCGCGCAGCGGCGCCTTGTCGGCGCGGGGCGAGACGACGATCTCGGAGACGCGCTCGACCGCGCCGGGCCAGAAGCGCGCGGGACCGGGCACCAGGGCCTCCACCTTGCCCCGGGTTCCGGTGACGGCGACATGCTCCTGCCACCAGGAGCCTTCGGCGAACATGCAAAGGTCGAGCGCGGCGCGCATGCCATTGTCGAAATCGACGATGATGAAGGCATTGTCGATGACGTCGGGCACGCCCTCCTCATGCACCTCGTCCTTGTGGTTCACGTCATGGGCGCCCGAGCCGAATACGCGCACCGGCTCGGCGCCGGTGATCAGCCGCATCAGGTCGAAGAAATGGCAGCATTTTTCGACCATCGTGCCACCGGACCGGCGCGAGAACCGGTTCCAGTTGCCGGGCTTGACCAGGAAGGGATAGCGGTGCTCGACGATCGAGACCATCTTGATGTCGCCCGCCGCCCCGCCGCGCAACTCCTCGATCAGCCGGGCGACGGGCGGCATGTAGCGATACTCCATCGCCACCCAGACCGGCGCATGGCGGTCGTGCGCCCTCAGGGCAAGGTCGCGCGCCTGGGCGGCCGAGGTCGCCGACGGCTTTTCGAGCAGGATCGGCACGCCCGTCTCAAGCGCATCGACCATGATCGCATGGTGGGTGTCGTTGGGGCTGACCACGATCAGCGCGTCGACCGTTCCCGCCGACAGCAGGTCCTTGTGGTCGGCGAAGGCCCGCACGCCCGGCATGCCGGCCCGTTCGGCGGCGTCGAGCCCCTGCCGCCGCATCTGCTGGCGCGGATCGGCGATGGCCGTGACCGTCGCCTCGTCGATGAGGGCGATGTTGCGGATATGCTCCTGCCCCATCATCCCGGTGCCGATCACGCCATAGCGCAAGGTCATGCGTTCTTTCCAAGCCGATCCGCGCCCTGCGAGCGGCGCGCTTGAAGCGCCAAAGCCCGTAGCGCGCGGCCGGAGCGCCGGCAAGACAAATATGGTTGAATGGTGAAGGAATGCGGCGGGCCGGCGCGCCCTCAGCCGGAGGCGGCCGGACCGGCGGCCTTGCGTTCGAGCCGGCGCGCATGCAGGATCGGCTCGGTGTAGCCCGAGGGCTGCGCGCGCCCCTTGAGCACCAGATCGAGCGCCGCCCGGAAGGCGATCGATCCGCCGAAATCGGCGGCCATCGGGCGGTAGTTCGGATCGTCCCGGTTCTGCCGGTCGACGATCCGGGCCATCTTCTCCATGATCTCGACCACCTGTTCCTCGCCGACCACGCCGTGATGGAGCCAGTTGGCGATGTGCTGGGACGAGATGCGCAGCGTGGCACGGTCCTCCATCAGGCCGATATCGTTGATGTCGGGAACCTTGGAACAGCCCACGCCCTGGTCGATCCAGCGCACGACATAGCCCAGAATGCCCTGCGCGTTGTTTTCGACCTCGCGGATCGTCTGCGCATCGCTCCACTTGCGGTAGCTGGCGAGCGGAATGTCGAGAATCGCATCGACATGGGCACGCCGGCCGGCGGCCCTGAGCCGGGCCTGGACGGCGAAGACGTCGACCTGGTGATAGTGCAGCGCGTGCAGGGTCGCCGCCGTCGGCGAGGGCACCCAGGCGCAATTGGCGCCGGCCTTGGGATGCTCGATCTTCTGCTCCAGCATCGCCGCCATCAGGTCGGGCATCGCCCACATGCCCTTGCCGATCTGCGCGCGGCCCGACAGGCCGCATTCGAGGCCGATATCGACATTGCGGTTCTCGTAGGCGGCGATCCACCACTTGCGTTTGATGAGGTCCTTGCGGCTGAAGGGACCGGCCTCCATCGATGTGTGGATCTCGTCGCCGGTGCGATCGAGAAACCCGGTGTTGATGAAGGCGAGGCGGTGCCGCGCGGCGCCGATGCACGCCTTCAGATTGACGCTCGTGCGCCGCTCCTCGTCCATGACGCCGAGCTTGACGGTGTGGCGCGGCAGCCCAAGGCCGTCCTCGACGCGGGCGAAGATCTCGTCGGCGAAGGCCACCTCGTCGGCGCCGTGCATCTTGGGCTTGACCACATAGACCGAGCCGTGCAGCGAATTGCGCGCGCCGTCGTCCTTGTTCAGGTCGTGCATGGCGATGAGCGTGGTGACCATCGCGTCGATCAGGCCCTCGAAGACCTCGTTGCCGTCGGCGTCCAGGATGGCCGGGCTGGTCATCAGATGGCCGACATTGCGCACCCAGAGCAGCGCCCGGCCCTTGACGGTCTTCTCGCCGCCATCGGGCGCCACATAGGTCCGGTCCGGAGCCAGGCGCCGCGTCACCCGCCGGCCGCCCTTGTCGAACGTGGCGTCGAGATCGCCCTTCATCAGGCCGAGCCAGTTGGCATAGGCCAGCACCTTGTCCTCGGCATCGACGCAGGCGACCGAATCCTCGCAGTCCATGATCGCCGAAAGCGCGCTTTCGATCACCACGTCGGCGAGCAGCGCCCGGTCGCGGCTGCCGATCGGATGGGCGCGGTCGAAGATCAGTTCGACATGCAGCCCGTTATTGACCAGCAGCACCGCGTCGGGCGCTTCGGGATCGCCTCGATAGCCGGCAAACTTGTCGGGCTGGTCGAGCGACAGATCGTCGACCAGCAGCGCGCCGCCCTCGACATGGTAGCGGCGCGCGTCGGCATGGCTCGTTCCGGCCACGGGAAAGGCCCGGTCGAGGAAGACGCGCGCGCGCGCGACGACGCGGGCGCCGCGGCCGCGGTCATAGCCGCCCGGCTTCGGCCGCGTGCCCATCGCGTCGGTGCCGTACAGCGCATCGTAAAGACTGCCCCACCGGGCATTGGCCGCGTTCAGCGCATAGCGCGCATTGGTGACCGGCACGACCAGTTGCGGGCCCGCCACGCTCGCGATCTCCGGATCGACATTGGCCGTTTCGATCTCGAAGTCGGGACCCTCCGGCTCAAGGTAGCCGATCTCTTCGAGGAACCGCCGGTAGGCGTCGTGATCGTGGGGCCTGTTGCGCCGGTTGCGATGCCATTCATCGATTTGCGCCTGCAACGCCTCGCGCCTTTCCAGAAGCGCGCGGTTTTTCGGCGTCAGGTCGGCGACCATCGCGGCAAGGGCCCCAAAGAAACGGTCGGCGTCGATTCCCGTGCCGGGCATCGCCTCGCCGACAAGGAAATCGTGCAGGCCCTTGTCGATGTTCAGCCCGTTGCGTTCGATGCGTTCGGCCATTGCCGCCTCCTCAAGCCGGTTTCGTGGCGCCGCGCCGGGTTGCGTCGCGCCGCACAGTAAGCGTTCCGCGCTTACGGGCGGCCCGGCATTTCTGTCAATTCGGCGAAAATGAGAAACATCGTTTCCATAGGGGAAAAGATCATCCGCCCGCGGGCCGGCCCGCCGCTGTGGCGGTCACGGTGGCGGCGACCAGGCGGGACGTGTCCTCGACCGTGGCGACATCGATATCCTCGGTGAGGGAAACGGCGACCTCGCCCGCCCCGGCGGCGCGGGCACGCTCCCTGGCCGCCTGGCGGCAGGCGCGCCGCGCCGCTTCGAGCGCCGCGTTTTCATCGCGATGGACGCGCGCGGCCATGCCCGTGCCGACGCCGGTGACGATGAAGCCCTCGCCATCCTCGGACGGTGCGACTTCGGCGGAAACGCGGATGCGGACCTGCCCGGCGACCGCGCCGATGGCGTTGGCGACGTCGGCATGTTCCGGGATCACGGCCTCGATGCCGAGCAGATCGGCGACCGCCGGATAATAGGCCGAGGCGCCGGCGCCCAGCCCGACCAGCGGCCGATCCAGCAAAAGCGCCGTGCGCACCAGCGCGCCCTTGCGGTCGAGCGCGCGCCGCACGATCGCCGACCGCGCCAGATCCGTCCCTTCGACGCCGTCCTCGGCGAAGGCGGCTTCGAGGATACGCTCGGCGGACAGCCGTTCGAGGCGGGCGACGACGCGCCGGGACATGTCCTCGGCGCTTTGGGCGAGCGGCTTGCCGTAGCCATCCCTGCGGCGCGCCATGAGCATCGCGCCAAGCCACGCGGCCGGCATGTCCCAGTGGGTGAAGCGGCCGAGCACATGCTGCGCATCGGACGGGGTGAACCCGCCGATCAGCGCAAGGCCGCGCGCGGCGAGGCGGTCGAGCGTGGCCAGTTCGGCGGTCGAGCGCAGCACGGCGTCGAGCGGCAGCGGGGCGTCCGTCAGGCGGGCAAGCAGGTCGGCCTGAGAGCGGCCGAGCCCGCCGGCGGAGTGCCCGGACAGGCCGGCGCGCAGGGCGAAGCGGCCATCGAGACGGCCGGGAAGCGCGGTGCCCGTCTGCCGTTTCAGCACCGGAACGATCCGGTCTGGATGGAGGGTCTCCAGAAGCGACAGCGGAACGAGCCGGCGCGGGCCGAGGCGGATTTGCGGGTCGAGCGCGCCTTCGTCGTAACCGGCCTCGCTGTCGCCGCCGAGCCCGTGGGTCCGCACGGCGACCGCCTCGACCATGGTGCGATGGCCGCCGACCACAGCGCCCGCCGGATCGAGCCTTGGCCGGCCGCCGTCGAGAAGGGCGATGTCGGTGGTGGTCCCGCCAATGTCGGCGACGTGGGCATCGTCGCGCCCGGTCAGGAACCGCGCGCCGACCAGGCTGGCGGCGGGGCCGGACAGGATGGTCTCGATCGGGCGCAGGCGGGCGAAATCGGCCGATACGAGCGAGCCGTCGCCCCGCACGACCATCAGCGGCGCGCCGATGCCACGGTCCGCCAGGAACCGGCGCGTCGCCGCGATCAGATGGTCGATCAGGCCGATCAGGCGCGCATTGAGCAGGGTCGTCAGGGCGCGGCGCGGCCCGTCCAGCCTGGCGGAGAGCTCGTGGCTGCACGGGACCGGGGCATCGGTCCGGCCGCGGATCAGATCGCCGATGGCGATCTCGTGCTCGGGATTGCGGATCGCGAAATAGCCGGCGACCGCGAACGCCGAGACATGCGCGGCCAGCGCGTCGAGCCGCGCATCGAGCGGCTCGGGATCGAGCGGGCTGGCGCGCCCGTGGGTGTTGTGCCCGCCGGGCACGAAGACGACCGGATCGTCGCCGAGCGCCCGCCGCAGGCCCGCCTTGTCCAGGTCATGCGCGTCAAAGCCGATCATGACCAGCGCCGCGGGGCCGCCCTGGCCCTCCACGAGGGCATTGGTGGCAAGCGTCGTCGAGATCGAGACAAGGCCGATCGCCGCCGGATCGGCGCCGGCCGCACGGATCGCCGCGTCCGCCGCCTCGGCGATGCCGACCGACAGGTCGTGGCGCGTGGTCAGCGCCTTGGCCTTGGCGATGACGGTCTCGGACGCGCCGTCGAAGACGACCGCGTCGGTGAACGTGCCGCCCGTGTCGATGCCGAGGGAAAGGGACATTCTTTACGCCGATGGTGACCGGCGGGGTCTTACCAGCCGCCGGGCACATTGAGAAGCCGGCGGCCGCGGCCGCCTATCGTTTCGTCACTTTCATCGGCAGGCCGTTCTGCGCCTGCACGGTCAGCTTCTGCACCGGCCAGGGCGCAAGGCCCGGCGTCGGCTCGAAGCGGAATTCGTCCAGCATCAGCGCCAGCGCGATCACCGCCTCCTGAAGGGCGAAGGTCGCGCCGATGCAGATGCGCGGGCCGACCCCGAAGGGCAGATACTGGAAGCGGTCGATCCTGTCGCGGTTCTCAGGCCAGAAACGGCTGGGCCGAAAGGCGTTCGGATCGTCCCAGAAGAGCCGGTGGCGATGCAGCACCCAGGGCATGATCAGCACGGTGGTCCCGGCCTTGATCTCGACCGTGGTGCCGTCCTTTAAAACGAACGTTTCGTCCTCGACGGCCATGCGGTTGATCGAGGGCGCGGGCGGGTAGAGCCGCATCGCCTCCTCGAAGGCGGCGCGGGTCCTGGGCATCTTCTCCGGCCATTGGACGGGCGGCGGATCGTCGGCGAGGACCAGAGCGATTTCCTCCTCGACGCGCGCCCGCTCCCGCGGCGCGTTGGCCAGGAGATAGAGCGTCCAGCCGAGCGCGCGCGCCGTCGTCTCGTGGCCCGCGCCGATGAAGGTGATCAGATTGTCCTCGATCTCGTCGGCCGTCAGCCCGTCCGGCCCTTCGGCGTTCAGCAGCAGCGTCAGGAAATCGTTCCGGACCGCGCCCGGATCGTCGCTTATGCCGGCGCGCCGGGCCTCCATCGTGTCGCGCACGATCGTGCGGAACTTGGCGAGCGTCGCCTTGCCGCGCAGGCGCTGGATGCGCGGGAACCATTCGGGAGCCTTGAGCAGATCGAGCGGATCGACCTTGCCCATGGTCGACAGGAGCCGGTCGACATCGTCGGCGAAGTCGACGCCGGCGGTGACCACCTCGTCGGAGAACAGCGTGAACGCCAGGATCTGATAGGTCAGCTCGGTCATGTCGACGGCGATGTCACGCGTTTGGTCGTCACGGTTCCGGTATACGTCGAGGAATTCAAGGGTTCGCGCCTTCATCATATCGGCGAAGCCCTTGATGTGCCGGGGCGTGAAGACCGGCGCCATCGCCTTGCGCGAGCGGCGCCAGACCTCGCCCTCGGCGGTCAGCAGCCCGTCGCGCAGGATCGGACGCAGGATCAACTGGCGCACCCGCGCCATGGGGTAGTTCTTCTGATTGTCGACGAGCACGCGCCGGATCAGTTCGGGATGGTTGCAGATCAGCGTCGTCTCGTTGAGGAAGCGCGCCGTGATGTGCGTTCTGGTGTAGGACGGCTCGCCCCACAGTTCGATCGGGTTGCGCATCACCGTGCGGATGACCTCAAGGCGCGTGGGCACATGGGTGCGCGGCACCGGATGGGGCGGCACGAAGGCGGTGTCCATGGCGATCGATCCTCGGCTCTGGACTCAATATGGGCGCGGCCGGGCGGTCGTCAAAGCCCATCCCCGGCGGCGGCGGCCGGAAACAGCGTGGCCGCGTCGCCCGGCCGCCAGGGCCGATACCTGGCCATGATCGCGGCGAACCGCGCCGATTCCAGGAACCGGTCGAGCCATGCGATCAGGTTCGGCCAGGGCCGGGCGTCGAACCAATTCCGGTCGACATGGGCGAACTGTCGCACGAAGGGCAAAAGCGCAATGTCGGCCAATGTCGGCCGGTCGCCGATCAGCCAGCCGCTCGCAAGGCGCGCCTCATAGTCCGACAGAATATCGGCGGCGATCGTCCGCTGCGCGGTCCGAACGATTGTTTCGGCTGCGTACCGGCCAGGATATTTATAGCGATCGAGCGCCGCCTTGAACGCGCCGTCATTGACGGCGATCAGGTCGTCGCGACGTTTGCGCAGCGCCTCATAGGCGAGCCA
>NZ_CFIFWG010000115.1:0-10125 GCF_984466335.1 Roseitalea sp.
ATGCTCGCCGAAGGCGCCGGGCCGACGCCCGCCATGATCGCCGACAAACGGTTCGACCTTCGCGCCTTCGCCCGGTCCGGCGGCCGGTAAGCGGTTCTGCCCTCCCAGCGCGCCGGCCTGCGCCGGGGCGGGCGCTCCCCCCGAGCGAGCATGGCGCCCGGGGGGAACGGCACGGCGTCAGGCCGCCAGGTCGAAGCGGTCGGCGTTCATGACCTTGGTCCATGCCGCAACGAAGTCGCGCGCGAACTTTTCGGCATTGTCGTCCTGGGCATAGACCTCGGCATAGGCCCTGAGGATCGAGTTCGAGCCGAAGACGAGATCGGCGCTGGTCGCGGTCCATTTGACCTTGCCCGACTTGCGGTCACGGATCTCGTAGCTTCCGGCCTCTTCGACATGGTGCCAACTGTTGGCCATGTCGGTGAGGTTGACGAAGAAATCCGTGGTGAGCTGGCCGACACGATCGGTGAAGACGCCATGGGCGCCGCCCCCGTGATTGGTGCCCAGAACGCGCATCCCGCCGACCAGCACGGTCATCTCCCACGCGGTCAGGCCCAGAAGCTGGGCGCGGTCGAGCATCATCTCCTCGGCCGACACCGCATAGGGCGCCTTCTGCCAGTTGCGGAAACCGTCGGCGAAGGGCTCCAGAACGCCAAAGCTCTCGGCGTCGGTCATCGCGTCGGTGGCATCGCCCCGGCCCGGCGCGAACGGCACCTTAAGGTCGTGGCCGGCGGCCCTGATCGCCATTTCCAGCCCGACATTGCCGGCCAGGACGATGGTATCGGCGACCGAGGCGCCGGCCGCCGCTGCGATGGGCTCCAGAATGCCCAGCACCTTGGCCAGACGCTCGGGCTCGTTGCCGGCCCAGTCCTTCTGCGGCGCCAGGCGGATGCGGGCGCCGTTGGCGCCGCCGCGCTTGTCCGAGCCGCGGAAGGTCCGCGCGCTGTCCCAGGCGGTGGCGATCATCTCGGCCGCCGAAAGGCCGCTTTCGGCGATCTTCGCCTTCAGCGCGGCGACATCGTAGCCGGTCGGGCCCGCCGGCACCGGGTCCTGCCAGATCAGATCCTCGTCCGGCACGTCCGGGCCGACATAGTTGGCGCGCGGACCCATGTCGCGGTGGGTCAGCTTGAACCAGGCGCGGGCGAAGCTGTCGGCGAAATAGTCGGGATCGGCGCGGAACTTCTGGCAGATCGCGTTGTAGACCGGGTCGATCTTCATCGCCATGTCGGCATCGGTCATCATCGGCCTGCGGCGGACGGTGGGATCGCCGGCATCGACCGGCATCTGATCTTCCGGCATGTCGACCGGCTCCCACTGCCAGGCGCCGGCACGGTTCTTCCTGACCTGCCATTCATAGCCGAACAGATAGTCGAAATAGCCCATGTCCCACTTCAGCGGCTCCTTGGTCCAGGCGCCCTCGATGCCGGATGTGAACTTGTCGGAAGCGTTCGTCGTCTGGCCGGGATTGGCCCAGCCGAGCCCCTGCGCCTCGATCGCGGCCGCTTCGGGCTCGACGCCGATCCGGTCATGGGCGCCGCCGCCATGAGCCTTGCCGACCGTGTGACCGCCGCAGGTCAGCGCCGCGGTTTCCTCGTCGTTCATCGCCATGCGGGCAAAGGTCACGCGGATATGCTCGGCGGTGCGGGCCGGATCGGGATTGCCGTTGACGCCCTCGGGGTTGACGTAGATCAGACCCATATGGACGGCCGACAGCGGGTTCTCCAGGGTCCTGGCCTCGTCCAGATCCCCATAGCGGTTCTCGGACGGGGCCAGCCATTCGCTCTCCGAGCCCCAGTAGATGTCGTTCTCAGGACCCCAGATGTCCTGGCGGCCGAAACCGAAGCCGAAGGTCTTCAGTCCCATCGATTCATAGGCGACGGTGCCCGACAGAACGATCAGGTCTGCCCAGCTCAGCGCGTTGCCATACTTCTTCTTGACCGGCCAGAGCAGGCGGCGCGCCTGGTCGAGGCTGGCATTGTCGGGCCAGGAATTGAGCGGCGCGAAGCGGATATTGCCGGTGCCTCCGCCCCCGCGACCGTCCTGTATGCGATAGGAGCCCGCCGCGTGCCAGGCAAGGCGGATCATCAGGCCGCCGTAATGGCCCCAGTCTGCGGGCCACCAGTCCTGATCGTCGGTCATCAGCGCGTGGACATCGGCCTTGACGGCATCGAAGTCGAGAGCCTTCACCGCCGCGCGGTGATCGTAGCCCTCGTCCATCGGGTCGGTGCGCGCGCCATGCTGGTGCAGGATGTCGAGGTTGAGGGCGTTCGGCCACCATTTGGTGACCGGCTGATCGGTCGCGGTGTTCCCGCCATGCACGGGACAGCCGGCAACGCCGTGCAGATTGGTTGCATCCATAAGAGTCTCCTAGAAGCTGCGTTCGCAAGGCTCGATTGTCTAGCCTAGAACCTTTCTAATCTATAAAATCCATTATCACCAATTGAGTCTTCTAACCGTTGCGATAAGTTCGGCAAATGATTGGCTTGACCCTCAAACATCTTCGCTACTTCGAAGCGCTCGCCACGCACGGGCATTTCGGCCGCGCCGCCGCATCCTGCTCGATCACGCAGCCGGCCTTGTCGCTTCAAATCAAGGAGCTGGAATCGATGTTGGGCGGCCCTCTGGTCGAGCGAACCTCGCGCAAGGTGCGCTTGACGACGCTTGGACAGGATTTCGTCGTCCGCGCGCGCAAGATCCTGTTCGAGGTCGACGAATTGGGCGATCTCGTCCGCGCCTCCAAAGATCAGTTCACCGGCCGGTTGCGGCTTGGCATCATACCCACCGTCGGGCCCTACCTTCTTGCCGATATGATCAAGGCACTGGCCTGCCGCTTGCCGGGTTTGAAAATCCAGCCGCGGGAATCGGTGACGAAGTCGCTGATCGACGATCTGCACGCGTCAAGCCTCGATGCGGCCATCGTCGCCCTGCCGGTCTCCGAGGCCGCTTTGCGCGAATTCTCGCTGTTCGAGGAGGATTTCGTCCTGGTGCGCCCGATCGAAGAGGCAGAACACCCCGTGCCGACGCCGGACAGGCTCAAGCAGATGCGCTTGCTGCTTTTGGAGGAAGGCCATTGTTTCCGCGATCAGGCGCTGGCGTTCTGCGCGATGAAACCGTCCGGTCCGCACTACCTGATGGAGGGCAGTTCCCTTTCCACCCTGGTTCAGATGGTCGGCGCGGGCATGGGCCTGACGCTGATCCCGGAAATGGCGCTGCCGCTGGAAACCAGAAGCGCTCGGGTCGCGGTCGCGCGCTTCCCCGGCCCGAGCCCCTCACGCAGGATCGGAATGATCTGGCGCAAGACGAATCCCCTGACCGATCATTTGATGCAGATAGGCGCGATCGTGCGAAAGGTCGCTCAGTCCAAGCGCGAGGAGATCGACGCCATGCCCGGCGGAGCGATTGGCTCGGCTGCCGGCTTGAAGACCCCAGGGGCGATTTCCGTGTGATTTACGCTCTGGCGACCCTATCGTGCCGCCGGTAACCCATGCCGGCAACGGCACGCCGTCGATCTTCCATGAGCGCGCCGATGACGATGACGACATTGCGGCATGACCGGGACCGCACAACTGTTGGACGGCCATAGTCGTGGGCGACGATGGAACTTTGCCGCCATTGGCGGCAGGCTTTCCGCTCATTTACCCTTGTCCCCGGCTCCGCGCCCGAGGCTGGCCCCGCGCAAGGCGGGCGGGCGTCGGTTGACGGCGACATAGAAGGCAGAGGTGATCAGCGCGACGATCGCCGCGGCCATGTAGACGCCCCCGATGCCGCCGAGCGGCTCGACGGCAAGCACCATGGGCGCCGCCAGGAACTGGGCGAGGAAGACGGCGGTCGTCATCATGCCGGCCGCCTGGCCGCGCCGTTCGGGCGCAACGCGCTCGAACAGCCAGGTCGATGCGTTGGGCAGCACCACGCCCGAGGCGCAGCCGATCGCCACCATCAGCGCGAAGATGGCCCATAGGGGCGGTTGCAGCGACATGACCGCATAGGCGGCCGCGCAGAGCAGGAACGACAGCGAGGCCATCAGCGGCGGTGGCGCCATATGGCGCATGCGGCCGAAGATGAGCGAAACCGATCCGCTGCCGATCGTCATGACGGCGATCGCGCCGGCGGCGAGCGTCGCGCTCGGCCTGCCCATCTCGGCGAGCATGAACGGCAGCTTCAGCGGAATGGTGAAGTAGGTCAGGAAGCTTGCGAACGGCGAAACATAGACGACCATCGCAAAGGTCCAGGGGAACAGGCCGGCGGGCACCGCCGCGCGGGGCGCCCGTCGCACCGGCTCGCCCCTTGGCACCAGAGAGAAGATGAAGGGCAGGAGCGCCAGCGGCGCAAGGTAGATGGCGAACGGGGCGCGCCAATGGACATCGGCCAGGATGCCGCCGGACAGGATGAAGACCATGCCGCCAAAGCTCATCGCGGCGGCTTGCAGGCCGAGGATCCGCCCGCGCTCGGCATCGGTGAAGAGCGTGGCGATCAGGGCCGTCGCCGAGGTCATGATGGCGCCCACCGCGATGCCCAGCGCAAGCCTTGCGGCGATGATCGCGCCGACCGTGTCCAGATAGAGGCCGGACGAGCCCGCCACGATGTAGACGGCGATGCCCGCGACCAGCAGACGCCGCTTGAGCGCGCGATCGGCGATCATGCCGGCAAGGGGCGCGCCCAGCGCGATCGCCAGGCCCGGCATGGTCAGGATGAGCGGCACGTAGCGGTCGCCGCCCGGCTGACCGGCGAAATGGGCCGAAAGCCCGGGCAAGGTCGGCGCGATCGTCGCACCGGCCATGACGGTCAGCGTTGCGCAAAGCAGCAGCACGACAAGCGCCGGCCTGCGCGGATCGCCGGTCTTGCCGGCAGCGGCGGGCGTTTCAGGTGCGTTCAAGGCGGGCCTCCAGCCACGCCGTCAGCGAGGCCGTCGCCTCACCGGCGGCCGAACCGTTGAGCGTTTCGTGGCGGGTGCCGGCATGGATCGCGACGGTGACATCGCAATAGCCGGCCCGGCGGAGCCGGTCCGCCTGCGCGCGCACGGCCTTGCCCCCCCCGGTCGCCGGATCTGCGCCGCCGCCGGCCAGGTGGAACGGCAGGTCCCTTGCGGCCGGCGGCGCATCGGCGACGCGCGCGCCGGCGAAGATCATCGCGAACACGTCTCGCCACAGGCCGACCGAGGCGTCCCAGCCGCATAAGGGGTCGGCGATATAGGCGTCGACCTGCGTCTCGATATCGCTCAGCCAGTCGAAGTCCGTCCGGCGGCCCGGCACCGACCTGGCCCATTGCGCAAATGTCAGCGCGGGCAGCAGGCGCGAGGGCACGTCGCTGCCCAGGCGGAACCGCTCCCACGTCAGGATGGCCTGCGCGGCGCGGCCGGCGAGCCCGCCCGAGAAGTTGGCGTTCCAGACGGCCGCGCCGGCCAGATGTGCGGGCCGGCGCAGCGCGTGATTCATCGCGATCAGCCCACCCATGGAATGGCCGAAGATGAAGACGGGCAGGCCGGAATGGGTCGCGCGTATATGGGCGTGGACGGCGGCGACGTCGTCGAGCGCCTTTCCGGCGCCGCCGCCCCCGTTGGCGAAGCTTCGCGGCGGGGCGTCGGGCGCCGTGGTCGCGCCGTGTCCGCGATGGTCTTGCGCATAGACGGCGATCCCGGCAGCGCCCAGGGCCTGCGCGAAGCGGGCATAGCGCGCCGCATGTTCGGCAAGGCCGTGATTGATCTGGAGCACCGCGCGCGCCGCCCCTTCCGCCGGCTGGCGGTAGACGTTCAGCGTGGCGCCGGTCGGCGAGGCGAGCGCGAACCGGTGGGCGAAGGCATCGGGCATGGCGCGCAGTTGGACGTGCCCACCCGCCCGCGTCAAGGCCGCGATGCGCCGATTGCCCTTGCCGGACGATTGGCCTATGCAGCGCCCCATTCCACCCATCACCAGACGGGAGCGCGGCCGTGGCACGCCAGTTCATCTATCACATGTCGGGTCTGTCGAAGGCCTACGGGTCCAAGAAGGTGCTCGAAGACGTCCATCTGTCCTTCTACCCGGACGCCAAGATCGGCATTCTGGGCCCAAACGGCGCCGGCAAGTCGACCGTCCTGCGCATCATGGCCGGGCTCGACGCCGAGTTCACCGGGGAAGCCTGGATCGCAGAGGGCGCAACGCGTGGTTACCTGCCCCAGGAGCCGCAGCTCGACGAAACCAGGACCGTGATGGAGAACGTCATGGAGGGCGTCGCCGAAAAGAAGGCGATCGTCGACCGCTACAACGAACTGATGATGAACTATTCCGACGAGACGGCGGAAGAAGGCGCGAAGCTTCAGGACGTGATCGACGCGGGGAACCTGTGGGATCTGGACAGTCAGGTGGAGATGGCGATGGACGCGCTGCGCTGCCCGCCGGGGGATTCGGCCGTCGGTCATCTGTCCGGCGGCGAAAAACGCCGCGTGGCGCTGTGCCAGCTTCTGTTGCGCCAGCCCGACCTTTTGCTGCTCGACGAGCCGACCAACCATCTGGACGCCGAGACCATCGCCTGGCTCGAAAAGCACCTGCGTGATTATCCCGGCGCGGTGCTGATGATCACCCACGACCGCTACTTCCTCGACAATGTGACGGGCTGGATCCTCGAACTCGACCGCGGCCGCGGCATCCCCTATGAGGGCAATTACACCGCCTATCTGGCGTCCAAGGCAAAGCGCATGGCGCAGGAGGGCCGCGAGGAAGCCTCCCGCCGCAAGGCGCTCGCCCGCGAGGCCGAATGGATCAACGCTTCGCCCAAGGCGCGCCAGGCCAAGTCGAAGGCCCGCATCAGGGCCTATGACGAACTGGTCAAGTCGGCCAATGATCGCCGACCCGGCGACGCGCAGATCATCATCCCCGCCGGCCAGCGGCTGGGCAATGAGGTGATCGAGGCGGCCGATCTGACCAAGGGCTATGGAGACCGGCTTCTGATCGGCGATCTCGATTTCAAGCTGCCGCCCGGCGGCATTGTCGGCGTGATCGGGCCGAACGGCGCGGGCAAGTCGACGCTGTTCCGCATGATCACGGGCCAGGAGCGGCCCGACAAAGGCGCGATCACCGTCGGCGAGACGGTGCAGCTTTCCTATGTCGACCAGAGTCGCGACGCGCTCGACCCCGACAAGACGGTCTGGGAGGAGATTTCGGGCGGCAACGACACCATCAGGCTCGGCCCGCACGAGGTGAACTCCCGCGCCTACTGCTCGTCCTTCAACTTCAAGGGCGGGGACCAGCAGCAGAAGGTCGGCACGCTTTCGGGCGGCCAGCGCAACAGGGTGCATCTGGCCAAGATGCTGAAGGAGGGCGGCAACGTCATCCTGCTCGACGAGCCGACCAACGATCTGGACACCGAAACGCTCGCCGCGCTGGAGGAGGCGCTCGAAAACTTCGCCGGCTGCGCCGTCGTCATCAGCCACGACCGCATGTTCCTCGACCGTCTCGCCACCCACATCCTGGCGTTCGAGGGCGACAGCCATATCGAGTGGTTCGAGGGCAATTTCGACGATTACGAAGCCGACAAGATCCGGCGCCTGGGCCCGGACAGCGTCAATCCCAAGCGCGTGACGTATAAGAGATTGACACGGTAGAGAGTAAAACGCCGTGCTTGATCGCCTGAGACGGGCCGGCTTCGACATATTGACGCTTCACCATGCGGAAGCGATCATGATCGGCGGCTTTCCCGGAGCCGCCGTGGAGATCGAAGAGGCGTTGCTGGCGCTGTCGCTTCCGGTGCTTGAGATCGTCGGAAGCGGTGGCGGCGAGACGCGGCGGGCGGGGACGTATTTCTCCGGGAGGAACTCAAAAGAAAAGAGCCGGACCGCTGGGAGGAGGTAGCGGTCCGGCTCAGCACGAGTTGCAGGAGCGGGAGGAGGTGCTCCTGCAAAACACCTTCAGAAAGCGACTGGGAGGAGGTAGCCGCGTTCCTGACAGGTCGGAATATGCGTCTGGCATCGCCGTTTTTCAACTGCGTTTTGTGCATTGCACATATGCAATTTTGCATGGCAATTGCGCTGATTGGTAGCATATATGGGCCGAAACTCGCTTCGAGTCGCCAAATAGGTGCATACGGTGCCCGGATAGCGGGCAGCGCCGCGCCATTCGGGACATGGCGCGACTGTCATGGCTGTGCGCTGCAAGAGAGCATGAGGCCCTAAAACTCCCAGCTTCGCGCCTTGGCGAACAGAAAGTCCCGGAAAGCTTGCAGCTTGGCCGACGAACGCATCGATTCCGCATAGGCGAAATAGGTGTCGAACGAGGGCAAGGCGACGCCCTCGATGACCCGGACCAGCCCGGCATCGCGCTCGACGGCATAGTCGGGCAGCATCGCCACGCCGACGCCGCGCTGCACGGCGCGCTTGATCGACATGATCGAGTTGATCTCCAGCACCGCCTGCCGCGACTGGCCGGCCTCGCATCCGAGCGTCAGTAGCGAGTTGAGTTCGAGAAGATAGTCCGGCGCCGGCTCGCCGAACGTGACGATGCGGTGCCTGTCCAGATCGCCGATCGCCCCCGGAGCGCCGAAGCGGGCGATGTAGCCCGGCGACGCGTAGACGTGGAAATGGACCGTGAAGAGCCGGCGCTGGATCAGGTCGGGCTGCTGCGGCTGGCGCAGGAGGATCGCGCAGTCGGCCTGACGCAGGTTCAGATCCAGCTCTTCGTTCGAAAGGACGAGCTGGACGCGGATGTCCGGATAAAGTTCGAGAAATTCCTGCACCCGGTAGGTCAGCCAGCCAGAGCCGAGTCCCACGCTGGTGGTGATGCGCAGCGTGCCGGACGGCCGGTCCGTGGCGTCCACCAGCCGCGCCTTGACGTTCTCAAGTTGCAGGAAAACGTCGTGCGCGGTGCGAAACAGCATCTCGCCCTGTTCGGTGAGGACGAGACCGCGCGCATGCCGGTTGAACAGCGGCGCGCCGATGTCGGCCTCCAGCGCCGAGACCTGCCGGCTGACGGCCGACTGCGACATGTGCAGCTTTTCGCCGGCCTGCGTGAACGAGCCGGCCTGCGCGGCGGCATGAAAGACGCGCAATTTGTCCCAGTCGAGCGGCATGGGCCGGCCCTTTGTTTCATGGCGCCCGCCCATGGGTCCGCGAGCGCCGTTCCGTTCCCCCCTATTCGGCCGCTTCCATGTGCGCTTCCTGGGCGGCGAGGAACTTTTCGGCCTCCAGCGCGGCCATGCAGCCGAGCCCGGCGGCGGTCACCGCCTGGCGGTAGATATCGTCGGTCACATCGCCGGCCGCATAGACGCCGGGGATCGAGGTGAGGGTCGAATCGGGCGCCGTCCACAGATAGCCGCCCGCTTTCTGTTTGAGCTTGTCCGCAAACAGTTCCACCGCCGGCGCGTGGCCGATCGCGATGAACACGCCCTCGGCGTCGCGCTCGACGCGCTCGCCCGTGCGCACGTTCCTCAGCCGCACGCCGGTCACGGCCGCCGGCAGCGCCGGATTGGCCTTTGCGCCGACGATCTCCTCCAGAACGCTGTCCCAGACGATCTCGACATTGTCCTTCCTGAACAGCCGCTCCTGCATGATCTTCTCGGCCCGCAGCGCCTCGCGCCTGTGCACCAGCGTGACGGTCCTTGCCAGGTTCGAAAGATAGAGCGCTTCCTCGACGGCCGTGTTGCCGCCGCCAACGACCACCACGTCCCTGTCGCGGAAGAAGAAGCCGTCGCAGGTGGCGCAGGCCGAAACGCCATAACCCATATAGGTCCGCTCGCTTTCGATGCCGAGCCATTTGGCCTGGGCGCCGGTGGCGATGATCAGCGCGTCGCCCGTATAGACCGTGCCGCTGTCGCCCACGGCGCGGAACGGGCGCGTATCGAGGTCCACCCCGGTGATCACGTCGTGGCGGATGTCGGCGCCGACATGTTCGGCCTGAAGGCGCATCTGATCCATCATCCAAGGGCCCTGCACCGCCTCGGCATATCCGGGATAGTTCTCCACCTCGGTGGTGATCATCAACTGGCCGCCCTGCTGCAGGCCGGCGACCATGACGGGCTTGAGCATGGCGCGCGCCGCATAGATGGCCGCGGTGTAGCCGGCGGGGCCCGATCCTATGATCAGGACGGGCGCGTGGATGGTCTGGGTCATGGGAGCCTCGGGCAAATCCGTTGGTTCGCGTCGGTTGAGTAGCACCGCAAACGGGC
>NZ_CFIFWG010000116.1:0-9921 GCF_984466335.1 Roseitalea sp.
GGCGAGCGGTTCAGCTCGCTTGCATCAGGTGACCGCGGAACTTCTCGTAAGCGAACGGCCGGCGCGTCCAGCCGGGCGTGTCGAGCACGCCGGGCTCAAGCGCGCGCACATTGCCGGTCAGAATGCGCCCGGCCGGGTCTGCCACCAGATAGACGAACGCCCCAGGAGCCCGCGCGCGACGGTCGATGGCGACGATGAGCGCGCGCATGCCGTTGCGCTGGTAGATGCGGTCGAGCGAACGCAGCTCCTGCTCGATGGCCGCGCGCGTCTCGTTCATGAAAAAGCCGGCAGCGAGCGAGTTCATGTAGAAGACGACCAGCACCGCGCAGACGCCGAACAAAAGAAGATACAGCGCCGAAAGACGCACCGCGGTGGTCTTGACAATCGCACCGAGCCGGCGGTGACGGGGGGGCGCGGCGCTCATTGCCCGCGCATGACATAGCCGGCGCCGCGCACAGTGTGCAGCAGCGGCTTGTCGAAGCCCTTTTCAATCTTGGCGCGCAGCCGCGAGACATGAACGTCGATCACGTTCGTCTGCGGATCGAAGTGATAGTCCCAGACATGTTCGAGCAGCATGGTGCGGGTGACGACGCGGCCGGCATTGCGCATGAGATATTCGAGCAGGCGGAACTCACGCGGCTGCAAGGTGATGTCGCGGCCGGCGCGGGTGACACGGCGCGAGAGCCGGTCCAGTTCGAGATCGGCCACGCGATAGGCGGTTTCGCCGTCGTCGCCGCCGCTGCGGCGCTGCAAAACCTCAAGGCGCGCGAGCAGTTCGGAAAAGGCGTAGGGCTTGGTGAGGTAATCGTCACCGCCCGCCCTCAGGCCGGTGACGCGGTCGTCGACCTCGCCGAGCGCCGACAGGATCAACACCGGCGTGCGGTCACCCTCGGCGCGCAGCTGGGCGAGGACGGACAAACCGTCGCGCCCGGGCAGCATGCGGTCGACGATCAGGGCGTCGTAGGCGCCGGCCGAAGCCATCGCGTAGCCATCATCGCCGTCATGGGCGAGATCGGCGTTGTGGCCCGCCTCGCCCAGCGCCTTCTTCAGATAGGCGGCCGCCTGCGGATCGTCCTCGATGATCAGCACCTTCATGGCGACGGTCATAGCAGGGGCGCGGGCGGCTCGGAAGGCCGGCGGCGGGCTTGAGGGGGAAGGCCCGCCGCCGGGACCGTCCGGAGGGGATGACATGGAAAGACCCCGGACGGAGCCGGATCAGCGGTCAGCCGCGCGGCAGAGGCACGGCGACGAAGCGGCTGGCGCTTTCGCCCTCAAGCCTCAGCAGGGCCGCGCCGCGGCCCGCTTCGGCGACCTCGGCGAAGCGTTCCTCCACATCGGCCGCCGAGGCGACCGGCCGGTTGTTGACCTCGCGGATGAGGTCGCCGACGCGGATGCCCGCCTGAAAGGCAGGACCATCGGGGTCGACATCGGTGATCAGCACGCCGCCGCCACCCTCGGCGGGGACCAGCGTCAGGCCGAGATCGACCATCGCCGAAGGCTCGACCGGATCGGACCGCGAAGGCGCGGGGGGCTGGCCGGCCAGTTCCTGAAGCGAGGGCAGTGCGCCCAGCTCCACCGAGATATCGCTGGGCTGGCCATCGCGCTGCACGGTGATCGTCACCTGGCTGCCCGGATCGAAGTCGGCGATGGCGCGCGACAGCTCACGCGGATCGTCGACCGTGTCGCCATTGACGGCGGTGATCACGTCGCCGGCGCGAATGCCGGCGCGCTGGGCGGGCGCACCCTCTTCAGGGTCGGCGACGATGGCGCCGGATGCCCGGGCAAGGCCGAGCGATTCGGCGATCTCGTCGGTGACGGGCTGAATGCGCACGCCGAGCCAGCCGCGCTGCACATCGCCGTCCTCGACCAGTTCGGCAACCACATCGGAGGCGACCGAAGAGGGGACGGCAAACGCAATACCCACATTGCCGCCCGAAGGCGAGAAGATGGCGGTGTTCACGCCGACCACCTCGCCGGAAAGGTTAAAGGTCGGGCCGCCCGAATTGCCGCGGTTGACGGCCGCATCGATCTGCAGGAAATCGTCATAGGGACCGGCACCGATGTCGCGGCCGCGGGCGGAGACGATCCCCGCGGTCACGGTGCCGCCAAGACCGAACGGGTTGCCGACGGCGACCACCCAGTCACCGACCCGGGTGGCGCTGTCGTCGCCGAAGGCGACATAGGTGAAGTCGCGGACCGCATCGACCTTGAGCACCGCCAGATCGGTGCGCGGGTCGGCGCCGACGAGTTCGGCATCGAATTCGGTGCCGTCGTCCGTGATGACGGTGAATTCCTCGCCGTCCTCGATGACGTGGTTGTTGGTGACCAGGAACCCGTCGTCGGAGATGAAGAAGCCGGAGCCCTGGCTGACCGGGCGGGCGCGGCGCGGCCGGTCGGGCTGGCGCTCACCGAACCGGTCTCCGAACTCGCGGTCCCAGAAACGGCGGAACGGATGCCCCTCGGGCAGGTCCTCGAACGGGCCGCCATGGAAGTCGAAGCCGCCGGACACGGTGTCGACACGGGTGCGCACGCGCACCGAGACGACGGCCGGCGAGACGGCCGCGACCACGTCGGCAAAGCCGGGAGCGACGACGGGGGCGTCGAGCTGCACGGCTTGCGCATAGGCGGGATCCGCAAGCCGGGACGCGCCATAGCCGACAAAGCCGGCGCCGACGACGGCCAGGGCCATCATGGCCGCGGTGAAGCGGGGCGTTTTCATCTTCGGTCATCCTCTTTTCGAAATCGTGGCGCGGGGCGGTGCCCCGCATCTCAATCTAGGGAAGCGAAGATTGCCCGAACATGGCCGCTACATGAATTATCGGTAAGGTTGGGTCACGAGGTGGTGACGCCGTATGAGCGCTAGAGCGCGTCCGGCGAAGGTGGAATCACCGGAGCCGATCGTGCCACCGCCCAAGATACCGGCGACCCAGGGCTGGTCGATATACGCGCAATATGCTGTTACGCCGAGCGCCAGAGTGACAAAAAGCCGCCAGGCCCGACGCCATGCTACAGGACACGCCAACCCTTCTAGCGCGAACCGGCGTGCGCAGCGAAAACGACTGATTGAGCGTACGCTTTGACATCGTGCCCGGAAACCATCATCGCCGTGCCCTTTTTCAGACCCCCTGCCCCGCCTCGACCTTCGTCACCACGGTCGCATTGCCTTCGAGCGTCTTGTGCACCGGGCATTTGCCGGCGATCTCCTCAAGCTTGCCGGCCAGCTCCGGCGGCACCGGGCCGTCGACCGTGATCACCCGCTCGAACCGATCGACCTTGCCGCCCCTGGCCTTGGATTCGTCTGTGCAGTCGGCGCAATCGTCCGCATGCACCTTGGCATGGCTGACATCGACGGTGACCGCGCCCAGATCGAGCTTCTTGAAGCTCGCATACATGCGCAGCGTCATCGATGTACACGCGCCGAGCGCCGCCGACAGGAAATCGTAAGGGGTCGGGCCGGTGTCGGTGCCGCCGACCGAGGGCGGCTCGTCGGCGAAGAAGCGATGCGTTCCGGCCTGCACGACGTTCTGGAACTTGCTCGCGCGCGTTTCGGTCACGCGCACATGTTCGATCGGCTCGGTCCCCTGCGGTTCGTCCTTGGGCAAAAGGCGCGAGGCCCAGCCGGCGATCACCTGGGCGGCGAACTCGGCATCCTCGGCCCCGGACAGAAGATGGTCGGCCTTGTCCAGCGAAACGAAGCTCTTGGGGTGCCTTGCCGCCGCGAAGATGCGGGTGGCGTTGTCGATGCCCACGATCTGGTCGATCGGCGAATGCATGACCAGAAGCGAGGCGCGCAGCGCGGCGATCCGGTCGGTCAGGGTCGTTTGTCGCGCTGCGTCGACAAAGCCCTTGCCGATGCGGAAATTTCGCCCGGCCAACGTCACCTCGGCCGATCCCTCGCGCTCGATCTCATCGATGCTGGCGGCGAAATTGTGCAGCACATGCTCGGCGTCGGCCGGCGCGCCGATGGTGACCACACCCTTGACCTCCGGGATGTCGCCGGCGGCGGCCAGCACCGCCGCCCCGCCCAGCGAATGGCCGATCAGCAGAACCGGCGCCTCGCCATTGTCGCGCAGATGATCGGCCGCCGCGATCAGGTCGGCGACGTTCGAGACGAAGGAGGTGTTGGCGAACTCGCCCTCCGAAGAACCCAGACCGGTGAAGTCGAAGCGCAGGACCGCAACGCCGAGACGGGCGAGATTGGCGGCGATGCGGCGCGCGGCGACGATGTCCTTGGTGCAGGTGAAGCAGTGGGCGAACAGCGCATAGCCGCGAACCGGACCGTCCGGCCGGTCGAAGCGCGCGGCAAGCTGGTGGCAGTCACGGGACGGAAAGGTGCGTTTTTCGACCGGCATGGCATTCTCCCCTCATCGACAGGGCATACCTAATCGTCCCGGCGTTCACCTTCATCTAAAATTTTCGCGACGCGCGCCCGTTCGTCGTCGGTCAGCGCCTCACCCAGCCTTGATCGGCTCTGGCGCCGGCCGAAGCCGAAGGCGACCATGCCGCCGAGCAACAAAATGACGACAGGGGTCGCCCACAAGAGCGCGTTCCGGGCCGAAAAGGTCGGGCGCAGCAGAACGAACTCGCCGTACCGGTCCACCACATAGGCAACGACATCTTCATCGCTGTCGCCTGCGACCAGCCGGTCGCGCACCAGCGCGCGCAGATCGCGGGCGAGTTCGGCGTCGGAATCGTCGATCGACTGGTTCTGGCAGACCATGCATCTGAGGCCCGCCGAAATGTCGCGCGCGCGCTCCTCAAGGGCGGGATCGTCGAGAATCTCGTCGGGATTGACGGCATGGGCCGGCGCGGCGGCGAGTGCCAGGGCCAGCACGAAGGCGGGCGCAAGGCGCCTCATTCCGCAGGCTCCGGCCTGGTGGCGACAGGCGCCCCCTGGCGGCGGCGGGCGGCGACCGGCGCGCCGATCCTGAGACGCCGGTCGGACAGCGAGATCAGGCCGGCGAGCACCATGACGATGGTGCCGTGCCAGATGAGCGTGACCCAGGGCTTGTACCAGATGCGCACGACGATCGAATCGGTGTCGGGCGCGGGATCGCCGAGCGCGATATAGTAATGGCTGAACAGGCCCACCATCTGGATGCCGGCCTCGGTGGTCGGCATGCGGCTTGCCACGTAGATGCGCTTTTCGGGCTCCACGGTGCCGATTTTGCGGCCCTTGCGCGTGATCGTGAAAACACCCCTGTCATAGGTGAAGTTGGGGCCCTTGCCGGGCGTCAGCGCATCGAACGCGACGTCGTAGCCGGCAAAACTGGTGGTGTCGCCGGGCACCATGCGCAGCACGGTCTCCTGCTCGAATGTGGTCACGCCGACAATGCCGAGCATGGTCACGCCAAGGCCGGCATGGGCGAGCGCGGTGCCCCAGCTCGACCCGGGCAGCCCCTTCAGGCGCGACCATCCCCTTGCAAAGCCGTTCCTTTTGAACCCCGCCTTCTGCCAGACGTCGGCGAACGCGCCGACGATCAGCCAGAAGGCGATCGCGAAGGCGAACGCCGAAAGGACCGGCGCATCGTAGAACCAGTAAGCCAGGACCAGCGCGGCCAGGAGCGAAAGCGCGGCGACGAGCCAAAGGCGCTCGGCGGCGGCATGAAGGTTGCCGCGCTTCCAGGCCAGCAGCGGGCCGAACGGCACCGCCATCAGCAGCGGGATCATCAGCGGAATGAAGGTGTAGTTGAAATAGGGCGCGCCGACCGAGATCTTCTCGCCGGTCACCGCCTCGACCAGGAGCGGATAGAGCGTGCCGATCAGCACGGTCGCCGTCGCCGTCGTCAGGAACAGATTGTTGAGCACGAGCGCGCCCTCGCGGCTGACCGGATGGAACATGCCGCCATTGCGCAAGGTGCCCGCGCGCAGGGCGAACAGGATCAGCGAGCCGCCGACGAAGAAGATCAGGATCATCAGGATGAACAGGCCGCGCTGCGGGTCGGTGGCGAACGCATGCACCGAGGTCAGAACGCCGGAACGCACCAGGAAGGTGCCGAGCAGGGAAAAGGAAAAGGCCAGGATGGCGAGCAGGATCGTCCAGACCTTCATCGCCTCGCGCTTTTCCATGACGAGGGCGCAGTGCAAGAGCGCCGTGCCGATCAGCCAGGGCATGAAGGAGGCGTTCTCGACCGGGTCCCAGAACCACCAGCCGCCCCAGCCCAGCTCGTAATAGGCCCAGTAGGAGCCCATCGAGATGCCCGCGGTCAGGAAGACCCAGGAGACCAGCGTCCAGGGGCGCACCCAGCGCGCCCAGGCCGCGTCGATGCGGCCCTCGATCAAGGCCGCCACGGCAAAGGAAAAGCAGATCGAAAAGCCGACATAGCCCAGATAGAGAAGCGGGGGATGGATCGCCAGGCCGATATCCTGGAGGATCGGGTTGAGATCGCGCCCCTCCATCGGCGGGGGCGTCAGCCGCTCGAACGGGTTGGAGGTCAAGAGGATGAAGAGCGCGAATGCGACCGTCACCGAGCCCTGAACGGACAGGACGGCGGCCTTCAGGCGCGAAGGCAGATTGCCGCCGAAGAAGGCGACCAGCGCGCCGAACAGGGCAAGGGTGAGAATCCACAGCAGCATGGACCCCTCGTGATTGCCCCACACGCCGGTGATCTTGAAGATGAGCGGCTTGTCGGAAAACGAATTCGCCCAGACATTGCGGACCGAAAAGTCCGAGACGACATAGGCCCAGGTGAGCGCTGCGAAGGAGATGGCGATGACGAGGAACGTCGCGATCGTCAGCGTCGGGGCGACACCGAGCATGCGGGCGTCGTCGGCGCGCAGGCCAAGCAGCGGCACGATCGTCTGAGCCAGCGACAGGGCAAGGCCGAGCACAAGCGCATAGTGACCCAGTTCGACGATCATGGCCGGCCTCCCCGTCCCCGCTCAGTAGCCGCCGCTCGCCGGGGCATCTTCGATGGCCGGCAGGCCGCCCTTCCAGACGCCCTGTTCCTTGAGCGCCTCGGCCACCTCGCGCGGCATGTAGGTCTCGTCATGCTTGGCGAGCACCATGTCCGCCCGAAACGTGCCGTCCGGCTCCAGCGTTCCCTCGGCGACGATCCCCTGCCCCTCGCGGAACAGGTCGGGCAGAATGCCGCCATAATGCACGGTGACGGCGTGGTTGGCGTCCTCTATGGCGAACCGGACGCGGGCATCGTGCAGCGTTTCGACCGAGCCCATCACGACCAGGCCGCCAAGCCGCAGACGGCCCCCATTGTCGGCGGCGCTCGCCGAGGCCACGATGTCGGTCGGCGTGCGGAAAAAGGCCACCTTTTCGCTGAGCCCGGTCAGCACGAGCGCGACCGCGGCGCCCAGAACGCCAAGAGCGCCGAAGATCACGGCCGAGCGCTTCTGTCTGCGCGTCATCGCCAATGGTCCCTGAGATCCAGACCCAGCCCGCTTGCGAAAACACGCAGTTCCTCAAGCGCTTCGGGCCTGTCGCCATAAACCGCATGGGCCCGTTCTAGCGCATCGCGGACCGCTTCGGGTTGATCGAGGACAATCCGGGCGCGAATGAGACGCTTCCAGCCCTCAAGATCGTCGGGATCGTCGCGCAGACGCGCATCGAGCGAAGCGACCATGTCTTGGACCATCGCGCCGCGCGCGCCGGCGTCGAGTTCGCCGGCCTGCGTGAGCGTATCGGCATCGAGCGCCGGGGGACGGCCGGCCGCCTGGGCCGGCGGGGCGGCTTCGGCAAGCTGCGCCAGGCTCTGGTCGGCGACCGCGCGCCAGGCCGGATCGGCACCCGCATCGGTCGCCAGATCGGTCCAGACCCGCCGCGCGTTCCCATAGTCGCCGATCTGCACCGCGCCGAGCCCGTCGAAGAAACGGGCGCGCGCATCGGCCGGATCGGCGGCGAGCGCCCGGTCGAAGGCGCTTGCGGCTTCCTCGGTCACGATGCCGCCGGCGGCGGTCACCATCACCTCGCCGAAGCCGGAAAGCCGCTGCGGCGTTTCGCCCAGCAGCCGGATCGCGTTGCGATAGGCCGTCTGGGCCTTGCCGACCTCGCCGAGCCGGAAATAGACCGGCGCGAGCACGTCCCAGCCGCTCCCGTCACCGGGATTGTCGCGCAGATGAACCTCGGCGCGCGTGACCAGATCACGCAGTTGCACCTGGGTTTGCTCTTGCACAGCCCGTTCCTGTAGCGCCGCCTCGATCCGCATGGCGAGCGGCTGGGCCTCATAGCCCGGCGAGCCGATGCCGGTGTAGACGACGAGACTGAGGCCCGGCACGAAGACAAGGGCGAACAGGGCCGGAACGGCGCGGCCGGAGCGCGGCGCGGGCGCCGTGCCCGCTTCGGCCGGGCGGGCCGCGAGCATCCGGTCCTCGACGGCCAGGATGCGGCGCGCCACCTCGTTGCGCGCCTGCTGCGCCTGGCTCGGCGAGATCGCGCCCCGCGCCTGCTCGGCCTTCAGTTCCTCAAGCTGGTGGCGATAGACCGCGATGTCGTGCTCATGGTCCTGGGAGCGGCCGGGGCCGGCAGCGCCACGCGCCGAAAGGAGCGGCCGGAACCCGATCACCACCGCGGCCACGGTCAGCGCCAATACTGTCAGCCAAAAAAACATCGCCTTCAAATATCGTCAGGTCCGGGCGTTTCCAAGCAAAACCGGCTGCGACATAGGTGCAGCCGGGTCGCACATTTGCGTGACGGACCGGTCAGGACAGCAGCGTCCAGCTCCCGTCCGGGTTGCGGCAGGCCGTACCGCGCATCACGGTCGGCGCGCCGGCGCCCGATGTCACCTTATGGGTGTATTGGCGGCAATCCTGCGAGCCCACGCGATAGGGCTGGGACGGCACGACGGCGCCGGACAGCGCGCTGTCGCCGGACCGCCAGTTGACCGCATCGCCGGCCGGCGTGAACTCAAGCGCGCGATATTCGCTTTGGAGCGCCGCGAGCCGGTCCGCGCGGCTGATGGGCGGCAGATCGACGCGACCGATCAATCCGCCCTGAAGCGGTTCGAGCAGGGCCGTCCCGGCGGCCGGCGCGACGGCGACGCTTGCACCGGCACCGGTGCGGGACGCGCCGCCGCCAAGGCCCGCGCAACCGCTCAACACGAAAAGGGCCAGACCGCTTGCGGCGATGGTCTTTGAAACGGATGCACGGGTGCCCATGGCTCTCATTCGATCCTGCACCTTCGATCCTGAAACCTGGTGAAATCTCGGTCGGCTCGCATTTACGGGGCAAACGATGCGGCCGCAACATGGCCGTTCACGAAACGGCGCGCGCAGCCGGCAGGGCAACCGTCACCATCAGGCCGCCGCGCGCGCTTTCGGACAGCGTCACCTCGCCCCGATAGGCGCGCACGGTCTCGACGACGATCGACAGGCCAAGACCCGTGCCGGGCTTGGTCTCGTCGAGCCTGCGGCCGCGCTTGAGCGCGTCGGCGCGCTCCTTGGCCGATATGCCCGGCCCGTCATCCTCGACACTGACCGTGAAGACCCCCGCCTCGCCCGGCGCGAGCGTCACCGCAACGGTCCGGCGGCCCCATTTGCACGCGTTTTCGAGCAGGTTGCCGCAGACCTCCTCGAAATCCTCCTTCTCGCCGGCAAAGGCGATGGCGGTCGCGGGCAGCGACAGATCGATGGTCTTTTCGGGATTGAGCTTGCCCATCACCCTGACCAGCCGTTCGAGCGCCTGGCCGGTGTCGGTGCGAAAGGCCGCGCCGCCGGCCTGGGCGGCGATGCGGGCGCGGTTGAGGTAGTGCTCGACCTGCGTCTTCATGGCGCCCGCCTGATCGCCGACAAGGCGCGGGTCGACGGGCCGCCCGCCGGCCGCCTCGTTCTGCAACACGGAAATCGGCGTCTTGAGCGAATGAGCCAGATTGCCGACCTGGGTGCGGGCGCGCTCGACGATGCGCCGATTGTTGTCGATCAGCATGTTCATCTCGTCGACCATGGGCTGGATCTCGTCGGGGTAGCGGCCGG
>NZ_CFIFWG010000117.1:0-9885 GCF_984466335.1 Roseitalea sp.
ACGGTGGTCGTCGAAACGCGCCGGCACCATCTTTATCTGACGCTGGGCAACGGCAACGCCATCCGGTACGGCGTGGGCCTTGGGCGCGAGGGCTTTGAGTGGTCGGGCCGGGCCGTGGTCGGCGACAAGCAGCGCTGGCCGCGCTGGTTTCCGCCCGATGAGATGATCGACCGGGAGCCGGAACTGGAGCCTTACCGGGCAAGCGATGTCGACGGGGACAATGTGTGGGAAGGCGGCATGGATCCGGGCATCATGAACCCGCTCGGCGCGCGCGCCCTTTACGTCCACCAGAACGGCAGGGACACGCTCTACCGGCTGCACGGCAATCCGGTGTGGGGTTCGATCGGCCAGTCGGTCTCGTCCGGCTGCGTGCGCCTGATGAACCAGGACGCGATCGACCTGCACGCCCGGGTGCCCGAAGGAACGCCGATCGTCGTGCGCTGATGCGCATCTTTTGCCGTCATGCTTTGCGAGGGCCTAGTAGAGCCTTTCCGGGGAACCGTCCATTGGTGCCGGACCGGTTCCATTACGTCCCCCAATTGCGGTGATGCCGGCGGCGGCCTTGGGCCTTACGCCGCACCGGGTCGGCGATGCAGCCGATCCGCCCCATTGAGGAACCCCATAGATTAGGGCCCGTGGGGATTCAGGCTTCGGGCCGCCCGCAAGTTCGGAGGGGATCCGAGGCGCGGCCGGTCAATGGCGCCATGCAGCCGCTTTGCGGAAAACGCCGAAAATGAGGATTCGGATCAAAACTGAAAGTTGTAATAAATATAAAAAAATCTATAGGTTGTATTTTCTAAATTTCCGACATGTCCATTTCCTCTATTTTAATTCGATTTAGATGAATTTGCAAAATTCGGGGTTTTTCGTATTTACCAATTATTAATAAAGGAACGAACAAAATTCGATATTTTGTTGGCTCGGAGTCAATCTCTTGACCGACGTTGACTACAACCAGATTGACGAATACCTGAAGCCGTCTGGTCATTGGGCTTGGAAAACGGACCATCAACATCGGTTTGAATATCTGAGCGACAATTTCGCGGAACTGACCGGCATCGATCCGGCGGGCATCCTCGGCAGGGCGCGCACGCACCTGATCAAGCCCGACACAAACACGCCTCTGTCGCCTCGTCATCGTGATATGCTCGACATGTTTCAGCCGTTCGAGCGATTCAAGTTTCCCTGGGAAGCAAAGGACGGACGGGCGCGCTGGTTCGAATCGAGCGGCGCGCCGCGCTTCGACGAAAACGGCACATTCCTTGGGTATCAGGGCATTGCCCGGGAAATCACGGCCGAGATCGAAGCCGAAGCGCGCCCCGGGACGATTGATCGCGAGAGGCGGCTGCAGCAGACCCTGCTCGCGCAGATCGAGCGCGTTTCGAAGATCGGGGCCTGGCGCTGGACCATGGATGGCAACCATTTTCACTGGAGCGACGAGGTCTTTCGCATCTACGATCTCCCGATCGGGACGCCGATAACGGTCGAGCACGCATTCGATGCCTATGACGGCGAAGCGCGCGCGATCATCGAGGCGGCGATCGAGGAGTCCTTGCAGTCGCACAAACCCTATGACGTAACGACCCGCTTTACGTCGGCCAAGGGCACGGCGCGCTGGGTGCGCGCGATCGGCGTGCCGGAAGTGATCGGGCAAGAGGTGGCCCGCTTCTACGGCACCTTCCAGGACGTCACGGAGCAACGAAACCGGCAGCTTGAGATACATCGGCTGGCGATGACCGACCCGCTGACCGGCGTGGCCAACCGCACCGCCTTCAACGAGCGCCTGAACGCCTTGGTGCAGCGCCCTTTGCCGACCTGTGGCACCTCCATACTCTGCATCATCGACATCGATGACTTCAGACGGGTCAACGACCAGTACGGCCATCATGTGGGCGACGACCTGCTGCGCCTTTTTTCCGAGTGCCTCGTCGGGAACATGAACGAGGACTGGTTCTTCGCCCGCATTGGCGGCGACGAGTTCGGCATCATCGTCGATCAGATCGAGCGGCCGGAGGACTTTGCCCCGCATATGAACGCGCTGCTTTCGGACGTTGCGATGAAGGTGCAGTTGCGCGACATCAGCATCAATGTGTCGGCGACGGCCGGCTATGTGGTGTCGCCGAACGATGGCCGCGACGCGGAGGTTCTGCTGCGGCGCGCCGATTTCGCGCTCTATGACGCCCGGCGCCAGACCGATGCCTCGGTGCGCCGTTTCGAGATGTCCATGGAGGAGGTCTTTCGCCGTCGCGTGCTGGTGGCGCGGGAGTTCCGGGACGCATTGCGGAACGAGCAGATCGTTCCGCACTATCAGCCGGTCATCAAGCTGGATACCGGGCAGGTCGCGGGCATGGAAGCCCTGGCCCGCTGGCACCACCCGGTCAAGGGCATCCTGTCGCCCGCCATCTTCATGGAGGTGTTCGGCGATCATGAAATCTGCGTGTCGCTGACCGAACTCATGCTGCGGCGCATCTGCGAGGACATGCGCCACTGGATCGGGCACGGCAAGCATTTCGGCCGGGTTGGATTGAATGTGACCGCGGCCGATTTGCAGCAGCCGGGATTTGCGCTGCGCGTCGTCAATATGCTGGCGCGCCACGACCTGCATCCGCACCACCTGCTTCTGGAAATGACCGAGACCACCGTCTTCGGAAACGCGGATGGTGAAGTGATCGGGCAGGTGCGGCAGCTGCGTGACGCCGGTGTGGCGATCGCGCTCGATGATTTCGGCACGGGCTATTCCTCGCTGACGCATTTGAAGAGCGTGCCGTTCGATATCTTGAAGATCGACCGGTCCTTCGTAAAGGACATGATGCGCTCGCAATCCTCGCGCGCCATCGTGCACTCGCTGATCAAGCTCGGCGACGATATCGGCTACTCGACCGTCGCCGAGGGCATAGAGTTCAAGGCCGAAGCCAAATACCTGCGTGATATCGGCTGCAAAAACGGGCAGGGATATCTGTTTCACAAGCCAATGCCGAAATCGGAGATCGACAATCTGCTCGCCCATCGCGCGCATGTTGCCGTATGACCTTGTGTTCACGGTCAAACACGGGTCGGCGCGAAGACGAAACGGGACCGGTGAGGTCTCGTGGCGGCGGACAGGCCGGAGCCGGCATTTGGAGCATGCCGCCCGAAACGAGAACCCTTGTCCCCAAAGGATGCCGCAATGACTTGATGCGACGGTTCCATAAGAGATGAACAATCCCAATCGTGTCTTAATCTTCGATGACAATGCCGACAGCCGCGCCCTTGTGCGCGACGTCGCAGAGGATGCCGGCTTCGTGGTGGCCGAGACGGGCAGCCAAACCCGGCTCGCCGAACTTCACGCGCAGTTCGAACCGTCGGTCATCGTCCTCGATCTGGGCATGCCGGGCTTGTGCGGACTGCAATGCCTGCGTGAGCTGGGGCGGCTTCGATGCGCCGTGCCGATCATCATCATCGGTGATCTGGATGAAAAGATACTTCTTTCAATTCAACATCTTGGACGTGGTTTGGGGCTGCTTGTCCAGCGGGCGGAGGGGGCGCCGGTCCACACAGGTGCGCTGCGCCAGGCGCTGGCGGGCGCAAAGGTACCCCTGGCGGATCGCCCCGCCTGGCGCCCCGCGCATGGCGAGATCAGAAATGCCGTGAACGACGGGGAATTGCTGGCCTACTTCCAGCCCAGGGTGAACCTGCAACACCACGAATGCCCGGTCGTCGGAAGCGAGGCGCTGGTGCGCTGGCGGCATCCGCAGCGCGGCATCGTCCCGGCGGCCGATTTCCTCGCCGCGGCCGAGGCGACCGGCATGATCTCGACATTGACCGAGACGGTGCTGGTCTATGTCGTGCGGCAACTGGTGCGCTGGAAGAAGATGGGGCTTGCGCTGCCGGTGTCGGTCAATCTTTCGCCGATGCAACTCTGTGACGAGCAATTGCCCGACCGCGCCGCCCAGATGATGGCGGAAGCCGGCCTCGAACCAGGACTGCTGGGCATGGAGATTTCGGAACGTGCCGCCCGAACCGATCTGAGCGCGACCTTGATGTTGCTGACACGGCTGAGGCTCAAGGGTTTTGCCGTCGGCATAGACAATTTCCGCGCCGCGTCTCTTTCACTGTCGGACATTCATCACCTGCCGCTTGGTGCGTTGAAGCTGGATCGCGGCCTCGTTGGCGCGGTCGAGCGGGACACCGATGCGCAGACCATGTTGCGGGCGGCCGTGGCCATGGCGCGGGAACTCAACGTGACCGTATGCGCCGAGGGCGTTGAGACCGCATCGGCGGCGCGCTTGCTGCAATGCTTCGGATGCGAGGAAGCTCAGGGGTTTCATTTCGGCAAACCGCAGAACGCCGATGAGTTCACCAGCTTCCTCAAGCGGAAACAGGCGGCCTCCGAAACGAGTTCGAGCGATCCGTTCCCGATGTATATCTAGCGCAATTGCAGCGAAAAGCGAAAGCGCTCCGGATGTGCGCTTTCCTGACGATGGCCGGCGGCGGTTCGGCCCCCCGGGACACCGAGCGAGCGTCTTCAGGCGCGCGCGGAAGGCTCCGTGGAGCCGCCCCCATCGACGACGGCGCGCCGGGCCGGCCGCGCCCGTTCGGGAAATCCGGCGACCCAGCGGCTCAGGATCTGCCGCACCATGGCGCGGTCGCGCGTTTCCAGAACGGTACCGAGCTGTTTGAGCATGGCTGCGACCTCGATCTGCGAAAGACCCGCCTCCTCGGCACGCAGGATCTTTTCGTGCGGCGTCTGTGCCAGCCGCCCGTCATCGATCAGGAGTTCCTCGAAGAGCTTCTCGCCAGGCCTCAGGCCCGTATAGACGATCTCGATATCGCCATGGGGCGTATCGGCGTCCCGCACGGTGCAGTTGGCAAGCCCGATCATGCGCCGCGCGAGGTCGACGATCCGAACCGGCTCCCCCATGTCGAGAACGAACAGGTCGCCGCCTTCGGCGAACGCACCCGCCAGAAGCACAAGCCGGGCCGCCTCCGGGATGGTCATGAAGTAGCGCTGCACGTCCCGGTGGGTGACGGTGACCGGTCCGCCGCGACGGATCTGCTGCTGGAACAGCGGCACCACCGAACCCGACGAACCGAGCACGTTGCCGAACCGGACCATGGCGAAGCGGGTCTGCGCGCTGCGCGCCTGGATGTCCTGCACGATCAGCTCGGCCATCCGCTTGGTGGCCCCCATCACATTGGTCGGCCGCACCGCCTTGTCGGTGGAGACCAGGATGAAACGCTCGATGCCCGCCTCGCGCGCCGCTTCGGCGACCACGCGCGTGCCGAACACATTGTTGACGATGCCCTCGAACTCGTTGTGCTCGACCAGAGGCACATGCTTGTAGGCGGCCGCGTGCAGGATGATTTCGACGCCCTCCTCGGCGATCGCGGCATCGACGGTACGCCGCTCGTTGACCGAGCCGAGCCGGGTGGAGATATCGACGCCGGCTTCCTCGGCCGCCGGCCGCAGCGTGCGCTCGATTTCATAGAGCGCATACTCGCAGCGTTCGAGCAGGACCACGCGGCTCGGACGGCAATCGATCAGCTGCCGGCACAGTTCGGCGCCGATCGATCCGCCAGCGCCGGTAACGAGCACGGACCGGCCCGCATAGGCCTTGGCGACCTCCGGCGTATCGAGATCGACCTTTTCGCGTTGCAGAAGGTCGTCGGGCGTTACCGGACGCAGTTCGTCGACCAGGCTGTTGCCGGCGACGAGATCCACGTAGGAAGGGATCGACTGGACCTCGCAGGGCAGCGTTTTGAGCGTCTTGATCAGCCGCTCGCGCTGCCCCAGCGTCATGGAGGGAATGGCGACCAGAACGCGCTGGACCCTGCCGGCCTCGACCATCGCCTGAAGGTTGCGGGGGCCGGTGACGGCAATGCCGGAAATGATCAGCCCGTGCAGCGAGACATTGTCGTCGACAAAGGCGACCGGGTGCAGTTCGCGGGACTGTCTGAGCGCGTTGGCAAGCTGCGTGCCCGCCGCGCCGGCGCCATAGATGGCCACATTGATGCCACCGCCCGCAAGGGCGCGCAGCCGGCCGAGCAGCGCCAGCACGACAAGGCGCACCGCAACCGCGTTGAGGAAGAAGACGGCGCCGAAGATCAGCGGCACCGAACGCGGCGTCCAGAGGTTGAGCAGATAGCTGACCGCGATGGCGATCACGGTGAGCGCGGCGGCGCAGGAGCCGATCCGCCCGACCGCGTGCACGTCGAACGCGTGCAGCTTGAGGCGCTGAAGCCGCATCGCCCACACCACCATCATGCCGGCGCCGGTAACGAGCACGAAATAGAGCGGCGACAGGTCGGTGAAGCTAAACGGGGTCAGGCTGCCGAGGCGAAGGGCGAAGGCGATATAAAGGCTGAGCGGGATCAGCGCCGCATCGACGGCGGTGACCAGCGCCTTCTTGACCGGGCGCGGCCAGTCGGCGGGATCGCCGAAGCTTCGGCGAGACAGCTTTGACATGGACCAGTTCCCTCGCACAAAGGTCGCAAAGCTATTGAATCGGCACAATCCTCAGGCAGCGCCTGCCGGCTCAAAGCGCACCCGCCGGCCGACCCCGCGGAGGGAGCCATACGTGCAGGCGCGCCACCAATGCCCGACACGAGATGCTTTTAGGCCAGATCGTTTGAATTGTCCAGAAACCGGCAAACGACGGCCACCGTCACGGACCGCCCGCCATGGCCGCCGCCAACAGGCCCATCAGCCCGACCAGCGCCAGATAGTAAAGCGTCGGCAGGAGCGTCAACCGGAGCACCTGACCTTCGCGGCCCATATAGCCGACCGTGGCAGAGGCGGCGACCACATTGTGAATGGCGATCATGTTGCCGGCCGCCGCGCCGACCGCCTGCAATGCGACGACGGTGACGGTCGACACGCCCAGTTGCCCGGCGACGCCGAACTGGAAGGCGCCGAACATGAGGTTGGAGATGGTGTTCGAGCCGGCGATGAAGGCACCGAGCGCGCCGATCGAGGGCGCAAACAGGGGCCATACCCCGCCGACGGACCGGGCGACCCAGTCGGCCATGGCCAGCGGCATCGAGGCGAGCGCCAGATCGTTGACGTCGGAATTGACGTAGATGCGCACCATCGGCACCGTGAAGACCAGCACGAAGCCCGCGCCGAGCATGGTTCTGGTGCTGTCGGCGAACGCGCGCGACAGCGCCGGCGCGGGCATCCGGTGCAGCACGACGGTCGCCAGCACGGTCGCAACGAAAACGGCGGCCGGAAGGTAGAAGGGCGCGCTGGCCGCCGAGATGCCGGTGCCGAGCAGGTCCGGAAAGGCGATCCGGACCCCGCGCAGCCAGTCGCCGAGCGGCAGGGCGGGCAGGCGCGTGAGGACGAGCAGAACGGCGATCAGCACATAGGGCGTCCAGGCGCGCACGAGGCCCGGTGCCGCGCCCCGGGGCGGGTCGCCCCCATCATGGGCGCCTGTCGCGCCGAGCCAGAGGGCCGGCCAGGTCTCGCGCGCGGGCAGGGACCAGTTCCGTTCCGGCACCAGGAAGCCGGCCCGCGCCGCCGTCACGGTGACGGCCAGCGCCACGAGCCCGCCGATCATCGACGGGAATTCGGGTCCGAGCAGCCAGCCGATCGCGGCATAGGGGACGACGAACGCGACCCCGCCGAACAGGGCGAACGGCAGCGCCGGGACGGCCTCGCGCCATGACCGGTTCGCGCCGAAGAACCGGGTCGTCATCAGCACCATCAGGGCCGGCACGAACAGGCCCGCAATGCCGTGGAAGACGACCACCTGATCGGTCACGAGCCGAAGATAGTCGGCCGTCGTCAGCCCGTTGGCGGCCGTGACCGCGTCAAGCTGCGGTCCGCCGAGCCCACCGGCCAGGCCCACAAGCACGGGCGTGCCCGCAGCCCCGAAGGTGACCGGCGTCGATTGCAGCATCATGCCGAGCATCACCGCGGCCATGGCCGGAAAACCGAGCGCGACCAGGAGCGGCGCCAGGATCGCCGCCGCCGTGCCGAAGCCCGCCGCGCCCTCGATGAAGGCGCCGAAACACCACACGATGATGACGATCTGGATGCGCGGGTCCGGGCTGATCGCCGAAAAGCTGTCCTTGATGACCGCGAGCGCGCCCGAGCGCTTGAGCGCGTTCAGCAGCAGGATCGCGCCGAAGACGATCAGCAGGATATCGAAGGCGATCACCAGCCCCTGAAGGGACGCCGCCGCGATCCGCACGGCCGGCACCTGCCAGACAAGGAAGGCCAGCAGCGCGGCGGTGGCATAGACGAGCGGCATGGCCAGCCGCGCGGGCATGCGCAGACCGACCAGCAGGATGCCGGCGATCAAAATCGGCAGCGCGGCGACAAACGCCTGAAGCCCGAGGCTCATGGCAGGAACGGCCCGTGGACGCGGTTGCGTGCCCGACTAGCCGCTTGCGGCGGCCGATGGAACCCCGCCGTCCGTCCCGGTTGACGGTTCGCAGCGCCACCGTCCGGTCACGGGCTCACACCGCCAGATACTGCTCGCGCAACTCCTCATTGTCGAGCACGTCCTGCGCGGTGCCCTTGAACACCACCTCGCCCATGTCGAGGATCACCGCGCTGTCGGCGATGCGCAGCGCCGCAAGCGCGTTCTGCTCGACGATGATCGTGGTGATGTTCGACCGCCGGATCACCGCCATGGTCTTTTCGATCTCCTCGACGATGGTCGGCGCCAGGCCCTCATAGGGCTCGTCGAGCAGCAAAAGCTTGAGGTTCCGGCCCAGCGCGCGGGCGATGGCCAGCATCTGCTGCTCGCCGCCCGACAGCGTGCTTGCTTCCTGCCGGCGCCGTTCGCCCAGGCGCGGAAACAAATCGTAGAGCCTGTCGATCTCCCAGCCGCGCGGCTCGACCGTGCGGGCGAGGATCAGGTTCTCCTCGACCGTGATGCCGGCGATGATGCGCCGGTCCTCGGGCACGAGCTGCACCCCGGCGCGCGCGGCCTGATGCGCCTTCATCCGATGCAGCGCCTGCCCGTCGAGCCAGATCTCGCCGGCGGTCAGGTGCGGCTCGGCAGCACGCGCAAGGGTCCGCAGCGTCGAGGTCTTGCCGGCGCCGTTGCGGCCCAGAAGCGCGACGACCTCGTTCTCGGCGATGTCGAACGAAACGCCCTGCACGATATAGCTCTCGCCATAATAGCTTTCGATGTCGCGGCAGGAAAAGAAGGGCGCCCCACCCGCCCGCGCGGGCGGTGCCGGCCGCTCCGCGGTGTCTGCAAAGGCCATCAGTGCGCTCCTCCCAGATAGGCTTCCTTGACCCTCGGATCGCCCCGGACATCTTCCGGGCGGCCATCGGCGATGACCGCGCCCTGCGCCAGAACCGTCACCCGCCGGGCCAGCGAGAACACCACATGCATGTCGTGCTCGATGATCACCTTGGTCATGCCGGTCTCGGAGATGGTGCGCAGAAGCTCGATCGTGCGGTTGGTGTCGTGGCGCGACATGCCGGCGGTCGGCTCGTCGAGCAGCAGCAGCTTGGCGTGCGCGGCGATGCAGATCGCAAGCTCCAGCCGGCGCTTGTCGCCGCGCGACAGGTGCTCGGCCTCCACGTGGCGCTGGTCGATCAGGCCGACGCGCTCCAGGATCGCCCCGGCCTCTTGGCTCGCCGTGTTGGAGGCCCCCAGCGGCACGACAGGGTTGAACCTGAACTCCCCGTCGCGCCTGGACAGGGCCGCGATCGTGACGTTTTCGGCCAGGCTCATGCCGGGGAATATCTGCGGCGTCTGGAAGACGCGGGCGATGCCGCGCTGGATGATCCTGTGCGGCTTGAGACCCTTGATCGACCTGCCCTCGAACAGAACCTCGCCCGTATCCGGCTCGATCAGCCCGATCAGGCAGTTCAGGAAGGTCGACTTTCCCGCCCCGTTCGGCCCGATGATGGCGTGGATCGCCCCCTTGGCGACGTCCAGA
>NZ_CFIFWG010000118.1:0-9288 GCF_984466335.1 Roseitalea sp.
CATCGCGCCGAGCGTCTTCATGCGCTCGGAGACCGCGCCCTTCTTGCCGATGGCGGCGATCCGCACTTCTTCGATGGCCGCCTCGTCGGCGGCGGCGGCGATATCGGCCATCAGCCCGTTTTCAAGCTGCTCCAGTTCAGACATGCGGTGTCCTGTCAGGTGACGGCGCGGCCCGGTTCGGGCCGCAGCGGCGCTGTCTTATCAGGATTTTCGCGCGCGTCCACACTCGGGCCGGCGCCGGCCCGAATAAGCCGGCCTTCTCGGGAACCGTCGCAGCGAGGCGAAGGCGTTCGCCGCCGCCCAGGATCGCCGTGCCCATGCCGGTGACGGCTTGCCCGACAAAAGCCCGGCACAAGGCCGGGCTTTTGGCGTGCATGGCCGCCCGCGATCAGATCATCGCACCGCCGCCTCATAGGCGTTCGGCGTGGTGTCCTTGAGGTAGGCGAGTTCCGCCTTGGCCTTGTCGGCGACCGCGGCAAATGCCGCCGGCTCGTGGATCGCCATGTCCGACAGCACCTTGCGGTCGATCTCGATACCGGCCTTGTTGAGCCCGTCGATCAGCCGGCCATAGGTCAGCCCGTGCGTGCGCGCGGCCGCGTTGATGCGCTGGATCCACAGCGAGCGGAAATTGCGCTTGCGCGCCTTGCGGTCGCGATAGGCGTATTGGTCGGCCCGCTCCACCGCCTGCTTGGCGGTGCGTATGGTGTTCTTGCGCCGTCCGTAATAGCCCTTGGCGGCCTTCAGGACCTTCTTGTGCTTGGCGTGAGACGTCACGCCGCGTTTGACACGTGCCATTGTCTTTGTCCTCGATGTCGGTGCGCTGGGAGATCAGCCGCCGTAGGGCATGAACTTCTTGATGATCCTGCCGGCCGGCTCGGACAGCACGCCCATGCCGCGCGCATCGCGGATGAACTTGTTGGACCGCTTGATCATGCCGTGACGCTTACCCATCGGGGTGTATTTGACCTTGCCCGAGGCGGTCAGCTTGAAGCGCTTCTTGATCGAAGCCTTCGTCTTCATCTTGGGCATTTTGCTCTCCATTTTGCGTGCTCACGCCGGCTCGCTTCGCGGGCGCTGCGTAAAGGGCGTTCGAAAAGTCGAACGGGGATCGGTCGATCCCTCCTCGCTTCGCTCGGCATACGACAGCTATGTGAGGGTTGTCAGCATTCTTGAACCGACACGGCATGCCCTGCCGGCCGGTTCGGATCGGGCGGCTATAGACTTAAAGCATGCCGGGCGCAAGCCTGCGCGCCGGCAAGGGCAGAGGCAGTCAGGCCAACGGCCAGACGAGTTCGGCCCGAAGCCCCCCAAGCGTCTTGGATGTGCAGAGCCGAAGCGCGCCCCCATGCGCCTGCACGATGTCCGCGGCGATCGCCATGCCCAATCCGGTTCCAGGCTTGTTTTCGTCAAGGCGCACGCCACGCGCGAGAACCTCCTTGCGCATCGCTTCGGGAATGCCCGGCCCGTCATCCTCGATGGCAAGGACACCGTTCGCGCCATCGATCCACGCGCTCACGACGATGCGGACGGCGGCCCATTGGCGGGCATTGTCCAGAATGTTGCCGATCGCCTCGGCCGCATCGCCGACGCCTGCGACAATCGTCATCGCCTCGGGCATGGCGAGGCGCCAGTCGAGCCGCTCGTCGGTGTCGAGCGGACGCACCGCTTCCACCAGGCGATGGCAAAGGGTGGGCAGGTCCGTATGCGAACTGCCGCCGAGATGCAGCCGGGCCATCGCCAACTGCCGGTCGATGCGCTGACGCACCGCGTCCACCTGCGTCATCAACCGTTCGGCCTCGGCGCTGTTGCCTTGCTGGAGGTTGTCGGCCGTGTGAGCGATCACGGTCAAGGGGGTCTTGAGAGCGTGGGCGAGATCGGACGCGCGGGCCTGCGCGCGCGCGACCGACCGGTCTCGTTCGTCCAGAAGGCTGTTCAACTCGTTGACGACCGGGCTGATCTCCGAAGGGCCGGTCTCGTTCAGCCGCCGCCGATGGTCGCCGCGGATCGCGACCACTTCGTCGCGAAGGCGGCGCAGCGGCGCAAGGCCGATCACCGACTGGGCGATGGCGGCGACCGACAAGAGCAGCGCGGTCAGACCGAGCATCAATGCAAGATCGTCGCGGAACGCGGCGACGGCCATGGTCAGGTCGTCAAGGTCCGCGGCGGCGGCGACCAGAAACGGCGGACGCGGCTCGCCGGCCACGAAGGTGATGCGCCTCGACACGACGATCAGCGGCTCGCCGCCCGGACCCCATTCGACATCGAACACGGTGAACACGTCATCGCGAATCGGGAGCTGATCGGCGAACATGGAGCGGGACTGCGCGACGACTTCGCCGCGCGCGGCGACCTGCCAGTAACGCCCGCCCGCCGGCGTGTTGTACCGCTGATCGGATATCGCCGCCGTCAGGGCCGCCACATCGCCGTCCACGATCAGTTGGGCGGCGACGCCGTCGATGACAGCGCTCAGTTCGGTGACGAAATTGGTGAGCACATGGCGCTCGAACAGCGCCACAAGCGCCAGCCAGACCAGAAACAACGCAATGGCGATCAGGACGCCCGCCCCGAGGATCAGGCGCAGGCGGAGCGAGCGGATCATTCATCGTCCCCTGCGATGATGTAGCCGAAGCCGCGCCGGGTGACGATGCGGTCGGGGCCGATCTTGCGCCGCAGGCGTCCGATCAGCGCCTCGACGGCGTTCTTGGCCACCTCGTCGTCGCGGCCCTGCACATGGGCGGCCAGATCATAGGCCGAAACCACCTTGTCGGCGTTGCGGACGAGGTGGGACAGCGCGCGATATTCGGTCGGCGTGAGGTCGAGCGGGGTGCCGTCGAGCCGGACCGTCATCCGGTCCTCATCGACCTGGAAACCGGAGGCCGAGGAGGCGGCGGCCGCCGCCGGACGGGCGCCGGCGCGACGCAGCAGCGCCTTGAGTCGGGCGATCAGTTCCTCGGCCCGGAACGGTTTGGGAAGGTAGTCGTCGGCGCCCGCCTCGAAGCCGTCGACGCGCTCCATCCAGCTGCCCCGCGCGGTCAGGACAAGCACGGGCACCCGGTTGCCCTCGCGCCGCCAGCGCTTGAGCAACGTCATTCCGTCAAGGCCCGGCAATCCGAGATCCAGAACGACGCAGTCGAACGGCTCGGTGTCGCCCAGCTCCCAGGCCCGCGGCCCCTCGGCGACGCGGACGACCTCGAAGCCGGATGCCGACAAGCTCGCCACGACATGCGCGGCAATCGTCTCGTCATCCTCGGCGAACAAGATGCGCACGCCCGTCACCCCCGCACCCGCCGGCCTATCTGATGCGCACGACCGCGCCCGAGCGCGCGTCGATGCCGCGCTTCGTGACCACGCCGTCGGCCTCGCGGACGGTGAACACATACACAAGGCGCGATCCGGTGCTGAACAGCCGGGTGTCGATGGCCAAGCCAGATGTCTGCCGGCGCAGGCGCGACAGAGCCGTATTCAGGCCCATCGCATCTCCGTTGCGCACGGCGCGGCGAACGTCGGACTGACCCAGATAGCCACTTGGATAATCGCGCCGAACGCCGTTCGGGCGGCCGCGCCCCGCCTCTTGGTCGTCGTCACCATCGTCCTGTTCGCCTCCTGAGCCCGAGCCTGCGGTGGACCCGCCATCGCCATCATCGTCCTCATCATCGTCGTCGTCATCATCATTGTCGTCGTCATTGTCGTCATCATCCTCATCGTCTTCGGCCCGCGCCGAGCCGAGCCACGGCAACGCGCCGGCAGCCGCGGTCAGCAAGAGCGGCCGGAACACAAGTCCCAGGAACGACCGACGCCTGTGGTGTTTTTTAAGGATGGCGGACACAGTTCTTTCAATGCAAGAGCGGTTGGAGATGGTCGTTTACAGGACAACGGCACCATCTCCAACCTGAGTCAACCTTCACCGCCCACGGGGCGCTATGGCCGGCTTCCGGTCACTCATCCCATGTCGAGGTCAAGCCTCGAGCGACGATCAGTCGTCGTCGCCGTCATCGTCGTCGCTGTCGTCACCGTCATTCTCGTCATCATGATCACGATCGTCGTCACGGTCATGATCACGATCGTCGTCACGATCATAATCGCGGTCGTCGTCACGATCATCGTCACGATCGTCTTCGCTCCAGTCCGCGTTCAGAACGCGGAACAGGAAGCCGCGGTCATCGTCGGCCTGTGCGACCGACAGCGGACCGGCCATGACGAGCGCGAGGGCACAGCTCAAGGTAAGAAGCCTGGTGGTGGTTTTCATCGGAACTCTCCTGATTTGAGCGGCAAACGAGCATGCCGCCGCGATCGAGAGTATCGCCCATGCGCTGACGGCCCGCTGACCGTACGGTCAGCAAACGGTCAGCAAACGAAAAAGGCCCGCCGGGGCGGGCCTTTCGGGTCGGCAGGGATGCCCGGGCGCTATTTCGGCGCCAGCACCATCATCATCTGGCGGCCTTCGAGCTTCGGCTCGGCCTCGACCTTGGAGATGTCCTGCACCTCCTCGCGCACGCGCTGGAGCAGTTGCATGCCCAATTGCTGATGCGCCATTTCGCGGCCGCGAAAGCGCAGCGTCACCTTGACCTTGTCGCCATCGTCGAAAAACCGCTTCACCGCCCGCATCTTCACCTCATAATCGTGGGTGTCGATATTGGGCCGCATCTTCACTTCCTTGACCTCGACGGTCTTCTGCTTCTTGCGCGCGGCGGCGGCCTTCTTCTGCTGCTCGTATTTGAGCTTGCCAAGATCGAGGATCTTGGCGACCGGCGGTCTGGCGTTTGGCGAGATGAGAACGAGATCGAGGCCAGCATCCTCGGCCATGCGCCTTGCATCGCGGGTATCCGTCACGCCCCTGTTCTCGCCGTCGGCGTCGATGAGCTGCACCTCGTGCTCGCGAATGTCGTCATTGGCGGGGGGGCCGGATTTCTGCGGCGGCGGCGCTCTGAATGGTCTGCGAATGGTCGTGGTCTCCTGATTGTTGACCGGAAGGTTTCACGCTCCCGGCGCTCGGGCCGGCGGGAGCCGGCAAGTCCATAGCATGAACGTTGAGGGAAATCATCCGCTTTCGGGCGGCACGGCTTCACAGAGCGCAACCAAGCGCACATAAGGGCTGGCGCGCGGTTCGAAACGCGCCGAAAGGGGATGGCATGGACGAGGACCGGCTGGATGTTGAAGGCGTATCCATCGCCGTGCGCCACCGGCGCGGCGGCGTGCCGAACCTTGTCTGGCTCGGCGGCTACCGCTCGGACATGGACGGCACCAAGGCGGTCGAACTGGACCGCTGGTGCGGCGCAAGGGGCCTGGCCTGCACGCGGTTCGACTATTCCGGCCACGGCGCGTCCGGCGGCGACTTCAAGGCCGGCACCATTTCGCGCTGGCTCGGCGAGGCGATGGCGGTCGCCGGCGCGTTCGCCGAAACGCCGATGATCCTGGTGGGCTCGTCGATGGGCGCCTGGATCGCGCTGCGCATGGTGCGGGAACTGAACGGGGGCGCCGGCAACGACCCGATCGCCGGCCTGCTGCTGCTCGCGCCCGCGCCAGACTTCACCAGCGAACTGCACGAGCCGCGCCTGACCGAGGCACAACGGCGCGAGCTGGACGAGAAGGGCTATTTCGAGGAGCCGACGCCCTACGGGCCCGAGCCGAACGTCTTCACCCGGGCGCTGTTCGAGGACGGCCGCGCGAATCGCGTCATGACCGGGCCGATCGACACGTTCTGCCCGGTCCACATCATCCAGGGGCAGGCCGATCCCGACGTGCCCTGGCAGCACGCGCAGCGCCTGTTCGCGCTTCTGTCGAAGGACGATGCCACCATCGGCTATGTCAAGGATGGCGACCACCGCCTGTCGCGGCCCCAGGATATCGCGCTGATGCTCGGGGCCGCCGGCACGCTTGCCGCGCGGGCGGGCGCCGCCTGAGCCATGCCTCGCCTCTCCACCTTGTCGTCGGCGCTGGTGGCGTCCTTGGTCGGTTTCGGCGGCACGATGGCGCTGGTGCTCGGGGCGGCGCAGTCGGTGGGAGCGACCGAGGCGCAGACGGCGAGCTGGATCACCGCCATCGCCATCGCCGTCGCCCTTGAGACGCTGATCCTGACGCTCTGGTTCCGCATGCCGATCATCGGCGCCTGGTCCATCGCGGGCCTGGCGCTGGTGACGGCCAGCACCGGCTATACGATGAACGAGGCGGTCGGCGCCTTCGTCGCCGCGGGGCTCCTGACGGTCGCCACGGGCCTGTTCCGGCCGCTGATGCGCGTGGTCGAGGTGATCCCCGGCGCGATATCGGCGGGCATGCTGGGCGGCATTCTGCTGCCCTTCGTCGTCGCCGGCGCGCAGGCCGCAACGATCGATCCGGCCTTCATCCTGCCGCTCGCCGCCGGCTTCTTCATCCTGCGCGCCCATGACCCGCAACTGGCGGTGATCGCGGTTTTGTTCGCCGGGGTCGGCTGGGCGCTGCTGGGCGACATGACCGAGGCGAGCGTCGCCATCGAGACCTCGTCGCTGACCTTCGTTACACCGCAAATATCGGTGGGCTCGCTCTTCGGGCTGGCCGTGCCGCTCTATGTCGTCACCATGGCCTCGCAGAACCTGCCGGGCCTGGCCGTGCTGCGCGCCGACGGCTATCGCCCGCCGGCCGGCCCCGTGATCGCGGTGACCGGCGCCGGCTCGACGCTGACGGCGGTGCTGGGCGCCTCGTCGACCAATCTGGCGGCCGTGACTGCGGCGATCTGCACCGGCCCCGACGCCCATCCCGATGCGACCGCACGCTGGGCGACGGGCGTCTGGTACGGGATGATCTATTGCGTCTTCGCCCTTTTCGGCGCATCGCTGGTGGGCTTGGTTTCCGTGCTGCCCGCGTCGCTGATCGCCTTCGTTCTGGGCACTGCGCTGCTCGGTCCGCTCGCCAACTCGACGCGGATCGCGGTCGCCGACGAAAAGGACCGGATCGCCGCCATGACGACGTTCGCGGTCACCGCGTCGGGGATCGTCTTCTTCGGCATCGGGGCCGCCTTCTGGGGGCGCATGGTGGGCCTCGCGGCGCATTTTCTCGCACGGCCAAAAGCCTGAATCTTAATAAAAATTAATCTCGGTTTGCGCCCGAATCCGACCTTGTCGCTTGCATGGCCACGGGCGCGTCACCACCTCGGAACCGTGGCTGGCGATCGCCGTCACGCTGAAACGGAGTTTAACGCACATGACACAGACCGCCTTGATCCGTCCCGCCTGGACGCCGGCGACCATCGGCCTGATGGTGCTGGGCTTCATCGTCTTCTGGCCGCTCGGCCTTGCGATGCTGGCCTACATCATGTGGGGCGACCGTCTCGACGGCTGGAAAGGCGATGTCGGCCGCGCCACAGACGCCATGAACCGCAATTGGGGCCGCTTCGGCCGCGCGGCGGCCATGCCGCAGCGCACCGGCAACGTCGCCTTCGACGACTGGCGCGACGCCGAACTCAAGCGCATCGAACAAGAGCGCCGCAAGCTCGATGAAATGCGCCGCGAGTTCGACGATTATCTGCGCGAGCTGCGCCGTGCAAAGGACCAGAAGGAATTCGATCAATTCATGGCCCAGCGCGACGGCAGCGCGGACGGCGATGCCAAAAACGACGCCAGGGGCACCTCGGTGCCGAACGTGAAGGGCTCGGACGAGGCCTGAGCTTGGCGCCGCCCGTGCCGGGCGCCACCGAACGTGGCGCCGGGCTGACCTGAAGACATGGTTTGATTTGCCGGATCGGCTCCGCCGCATCCGGTTTTTCTTTGTCCGCACGCGGTCGAATCGCGGTAGGGGATGGTCCATGGCATTTGGCTTTGTCCGCAAAATCCGACAGCCCGAGGCCCGACCGGACACACATGAGGTATCCGGTCGCGCCCTGCCGCTCGCCATCGTCGAAAATCCGCGCGCCAGGCGCATGACCTTGCGCGTCCAGCCCGGCGACAGGGGCCTGAAGGTCACCGTGCCGCCCGGCTTGGCCCAGGCCGAGATCGACCGGTTCCTGGCCAGGCAGGAGGAATGGCTTGCCGACAAGGTCGCCGCCATGCCCGACCGGCCGCGCGTGCGCCCGGGCATCAAGCTGCCCATATGCGGCGTCAACCATCTGATCGTCCATGAGCCCGGGCGCGGCGTCACGACGGTCCGACGGGGCGCAGACGGGCCGGAACTCGTCGTGCGCGGCGCGCCCGAACATGTGCCGCGCCGCATCGCCGACTTCCTCAAAAAGACCGCCCGCGCGCGCATCGAGCCGCTGGTCGCCCGCCATGCGAAGAGCCTCGGCCGCCCGGTCCGGTCGGTGCGCTACAAGGACACGATCAGCCGCTGGGGCTCGTGCTCGTCGGCGGGCAACCTGTCCTTTTCCTGGCGCATCGCCATGGCGCCGCCGGCGGTCATCGACTATCTGGTCGCCCACGAGGCGGCGCATCTTGTCGAGATGAATCACGGGCCGCGCTTCTGGGCGCTTTGCGACAGGCTCTGCCCGGACACCGGGCGCTGCAAGGCCTGGCTCAGGCGCAACGGATCGAAGCTTCAGTCGATCGTGTTCTGAGCCATCCTCTCGACTCGCGCTCCGGGCCGCGCTAAGCGGTGGCGATGAGCCTGGACATCAAGATTTGCGGCCTTTCGACGCCCGGCGCGGTCGACGCGGCGATCGGCGGCGGGGCGAGCCATGCCGGCTTCGTCTTCTTCGGCAAGTCGCCGCGCAACGTGGCGCCCGAGGCCGCAGCGCCGCTCGCCGCGCGCGCTCGGGCGGGCGGCGTGGCGCCGGTCGCCGTCACGGTCGATGCGGACGATGCCGCGCTGGAGGCCATCGTCGAAGCCATGCGCCCGGCCATGCTGCAACTTCACGGCGCCGAAACGCCCGGTCGCCTCGCCGCCGTCAAGGCGCGCCACGGCCTGCCGGTGATGAAGGCGCTCGCCGTCTCCGATGCCGGCGATCTTGACAGGCTCGATGCCTATCGCGGCGTGGCCGACCGGTTCCTGCTCGACGCCAAGCCGCCAAGGGGGTCGGATCTTCCGGGCGGCAACGGCGTCAGCTTCGACTGGTCGCTGCTCGGCGCGCTCGACGCGCGCACGCCCTACATGCTGTCGGGCGGTCTCGATGCGGACAATGTGGCCGAGGCGCTCGCGGCCGCCGATCCGTCCGGCATCGATGTGTCGTCGGGCGTTGAAAGCGCGCCGGGCGTCAAGGATGCCGCGCTGATCGAGGCCTTCCTTCTGGCCGTCGCCGAGGCGCGCGAACAGCGGCGCACGGCCGCAATGGGAGTATAAGCGATGAACAAGCCCCCAGAACCCAATTCGTTCCGGACCGGGCCGGAC
>NZ_CFIFWG010000118.1:9298-9860 GCF_984466335.1 Roseitalea sp.
AGGGCATGTTCGGCATGTTCGGCGGCCGTTTCGTCGCCGAGACGCTGATGCCGCTGATCCTCGATCTCCAGGACGAATGGAACGGGGCCAGGGCCGATCCGGCCTTTCAGGAAGAACTGGCCGAACTGGGACGCCACTACACCGGCCGACCCTCGCCGCTCTATTTCGCCGAGCGGCTGACGGCGCATCTGGGCGGCGCGAAGATCTATTTCAAGCGCGACGAACTGAACCATACGGGCAGCCACAAGATCAACAATTGCCTCGGCCAGATCCTGCTCGCAAGGCGCATGGGCAAGACGCGCATCATCGCCGAGACAGGCGCCGGGCAGCACGGCGTCGCCGCGGCGACCGTGTGCGCGCGGTTCGGTTTTCCGTGCCACGTCTATATGGGCGCGACCGACATCGACCGGCAGGCGCCGAACGTGTTCCGCATGAAGCTTCTGGGCGCCCAGATCACGCCCGTCACCTCCGGCAACGGCACGCTCAAGGACGCCATGAACGAGGCGCTGCGCGACTGGGTGACCAATGTCGAGAGCACCTATTACATCATCGGCACGGCCGC
>NZ_CFIFWG010000119.1:0-9832 GCF_984466335.1 Roseitalea sp.
GCCGCGATCGGCGCGATCGCCGCCGGCGATCCGGCCGATGTCAGGGCGCTGGCGTCCACCTCGGGCAGGCTCGGAAAGTCGGCGTTCACATCGCCGGTCGAGGACTTTTACCTGACCAACCCCGTCGCGCGCGCATCGGCCGTCATGGCCGAATGCTCCCAGCTTGCGCGCGGCACGATGCGCGAAGCGGCCGAGTGAGCGGACGACAGGACCGGACCCATGTTTGAAACCCACGTTCTGCCGGGCATTTTGATCCTTGCCCACTCGCTGGCGCTGCTGGTCGTTCTTTTGGTCTTCACCGCGTTCATCCTTTACGCCGACCGCAAGATCTGGGCCGCCGCGCAGAGCCGCAAGGGTCCTAACGTGGTCGGCCCGTTCGGCCTGCTGCAATCGTTCGCCGACCTTTTGAAGTTCGTCATCAAGGAGCCGATCATCCCCTCGGGCGCCAACAAGGGCATCTTCCTGCTCGCCCCGCTGGTGTCGGCCGTCCTGGCGCTGGTGGCATGGGCCGTGATCCCGGTTCAGCAGGGCTGGGCGGTCGCCAACGTCAATGTCGGCATCCTGTTCGTCTTCGCCGTCTCGGCGCTTGAGGTCTACGGCGTCATCATGGCCGGATGGGCGTCCAACTCGAAATATCCGTTCCTGGGCGCGCTGCGATCGGCGGCGCAGATGGTCTCCTACGAGGTCTCCATCGGCTTCGTCATCGTCACCGTGCTGCTGCTCGTGGGTTCGCTGAACCTGACCGACATCGTGCTCTCCCAGAAGGACGGGATCGGCACCTGGCTCGGCCTGCCCAACACCTTCCTGGACTGGCACTGGCTCGGCCTGTTTCCGATGTTCGTGATCTTCTTCATCTCGGCGCTGGCCGAGACGAACCGGCCGCCCTTCGATCTTGTCGAGGCCGAGTCCGAACTCGTCGCCGGCCACATGATCGAATATTCCTCGACCCCCTACATGCTGTTCATGCTGGGCGAATATATCGCCATCCTTCTGATGTGCGCGCTCACCGTGATCCTGTTCATGGGCGGATGGCTGCCGCCGTTCGATTTCGCGCCCTTCACCTGGCTGCCGGGCGTGTTCTGGTTCATGTTCAAATTGTGCCTGGTCTTCTTTGCGTTTTCGATCGTCAAGGCGATCGTGCCCCGCTATCGCTATGACCAGCTCATGCGCCTTGGCTGGAAGGTTTTTCTGCCCATATCCCTGTTCATGGTGGTTGCGACCGCCGCCTTCCTCAAGCTGACGGGCTGGGCGTGAGGAACGCGACAGGGAACCGGAGAGCAAATCGATGAGCACATTCGCGCAGGCCGCAAAATCGCTCCTTCTGGCCGAATTCGTCAGCGCCTTCTTCCTGGCGATGCGCCGCTTCGTGGCGCCCAAGGCGACGATCAACTACCCGCACGAGAAGGGCAAATTGTCGCCGCGCTTTCGCGGCGAGCACGCGCTGCGCCGCTACCCGAACGGTGAGGAGCGCTGCATCGCCTGCAAGCTGTGCGAGGCGATCTGCCCGGCCCAGGCCATCACCATCGAGGCCGGCCCGCGCCGCAATGACGGCACGCGCCGCACGGTGCGCTACGACATCGACATGGTCAAATGCATCGATGGCGGCTTCTGTCAGGAGGCGTGCCCGGTCGATGCGATCGTCGAGGGGCCGAACTTCGAGTTCGCCACCGAGACCCGCGAGGAACTTTACTACGACAAGGAAAAACTGCTGGCCAACGGGGACAGGTGGGAACGCGAGATCGCCCGCAACATGGCGCTCGACGCCCCCTACCGCTGACGGGCCGGCCAAAATCAACATATGGCCGGGCGCTCGACCGAATGCGCCTAGCCGACCAGCGCCGGGCCTGCTAGAGCGCAGCCGGCACATCACGGATCGGGGAAACGCATGCTGTTGACAGGCCTCGCAGCGGCATTCTTTTATATGTTCGCGTTCATCGCGGTGGCGAGCTCCGTCATGGTCGTCGTCGCCCGCAATCCGGTCCATTCGGTCCTCTATCTGATCCTGACCTTCTTCAACGCAGCCGCCCTGTTCGTGCTGACGGGCGCCGAGTTTCTCGGCATGATCCTCTTGGCCGTCTATGTCGGCGCGGTCGCCGTCCTGTTCCTGTTCGTGGTCATGATGCTTGAGGTCAACCGCGCCTCGGGGCGCCAGGGCCTGGCCCGCTACGCGCCCGTCGGCGTCCTGATCGGGACCGTCATCGCCGCCCAGCTTCTGATCGTCGTGGTCGGCCAGTCCCTCGCCATCGCGCCGCCCGGCGTGGCCGAACTGCCGATGCCGGACCCGCAGGTCCGCCACAACACGGCCGCGCTCGGCGACGTGCTCTATACCGACTATGTCTACTTCTTCCAGATCGCCGGCCTGGTGCTGCTGGTCGCCATGATCGGCGCCATCGTTCTGACGCTGCGCGACCCCCGTCCGCACGTCAAGCGCCAGGACATCGCCGTCCAGGTCGCCCGCGATCCGCAAGAGGCGATCGAACTGGTCGACATCGACAGCGGCAAGGGGCTGTAGGCCGTGTGGACAGGTAGGGTTTGGAGCAAGGTATGAGGCAAGACCGGCCAGGTCCAGGCGCAAGGCCGCACGAGGGGTTGTCCCCTTTCAAGGTTTTGCAACGCGGAGATGGCCGGTCCCGGATCGTGGTCCGGGACAAGCTTTGGCCATATCCCTTCGGGACGCGGCGGATTTCGCCCCCGGCTGCGTTGAAAGGCCCTTGTGGCGGGCGACGCCATGGCGGCCTTTCCGCCGTGTCGGCGGTGCCATCCGATACGCGCCTTGCCCGAAACCCGACTGTCCACATCGGCTGAAACCTGTCATGACCATCACCATCGCCCACTTCGTGACCGTCTCGGCGCTGATGTTCGTCATCGGCATCTTCGGCATCTTCCTCAACCGGAAGTCGGTCATCGTGATCCTGATGAGCATCGAACTGATCCTGTTGTCGGTGAACATCAACTTCATCGCCTTTTCGGCGCATCTGCAGGATCTGGTCGGCCAGGTCTTCGCGCTGTTCGTTCTGACCGTGGCCGCCGCCGAGGCCGCCATCGGGCTTGCCATTCTCGTCGTCTTCTTCCGCAATCGGGGCTCGATCGCCGTTGAAGACGTCTCCATGATGAAGGGCTGACCGCTCCCATGTATCACGCCATCGTCTTTTTGCCCCTTCTGGGCGCGCTCATTGCCGGCTTCGGCGGCCGCGCGCTGGGGGCCAGGGCCTGCGAGTACATCACCTCCGGCTTCCTCGTCGTCGCGGCGGTCCTGAGCTGGATCGCGCTGATCACGGTCGGCTATTCGGAGGCCGATGCGCGCTCCGTGCAGGTGCTGCGCTTCATCGCCTCCGGCAATCTGGACGTGAACTGGGCGTTCCGCATCGACACGCTGACCGCCGTCATGCTGGTGGTCGTCACGACCGTCTCCTCGCTGGTGCACATCTATTCGATCGGCTACATGCACCACGACCCGCACCGGCCGCGCTTTTTCGCCTATCTGTCGCTGTTCACCTTCGCCATGCTGATGCTGGTGACGGCCGACAATCTGGTGCAGATGTTCTTCGGCTGGGAGGGCGTCGGTCTCGCCTCCTATCTGCTGATCGGCTTCTGGTACAAGAAGGCCTCGGCCAACAACGCCGCCATGAAGGCCTTCATCGTCAACCGTGTCGGCGATTTCGGCTTCATTCTGGGCATATTCGGCGTGTTCGTGCTGTTCGGATCGGTCAATTTCGACACGATCTTCGCCAATGCGGCCGCCTTCGCGCCGGTCGACGGCGAAGCCCCGCAGGCCGCGCAGGAAGTTCTGCTCACCTTCCTGTGGATGGACCTGACCGCCGGCGAGGCGCTGACCGTCGTCTGCCTGCTCCTGTTCCTGGGCGCGATGGGCAAGTCGGCCCAGTTCCTGCTGCACACCTGGCTGCCCGACGCGATGGAGGGGCCGACGCCGGTCTCCGCGCTGATCCACGCCGCGACCATGGTCACCGCGGGCGTCTTCATGATCGCGCGCCTGTCGCCGATCTTCGAGTTTTCGCCCGATGCGTTGACCGTCATCACCATCGTCGGCGCGATCACCGCCTTCTTCGCGGCCACCGTGGGGCTCGTCCAGAACGACATCAAGCGCGTGATCGCCTATTCGACCTGCTCGCAGCTGGGCTACATGTTCGTCGCGCTGGGCGTGGGTGCCCATGGCGCGGCCATGTATCACCTGTTCACCCACGCCTTCTTCAAGGCGCTCTTGTTCCTGGGCGCGGGCTCGGTCATCCATGCCGTTTCCAACGAGCAGGACATGCGCAAGATGGGCGGGCTCAGAAAGCACATCCCGATGACCTACTGGATGATGATCATCGGCACGATCGCGCTGACCGGCGTCGGCATTCCCGGCACTTATATCGGCACGGCCGGCTTCTTCTCCAAGGACGCCATCGTCGAGAGCGCGTTCGTCGGCCGCAACGCGGCGGCCGGCTTTGCCTTCGCCATGCTGCTGATCGCCGCGGTCATGACCTCCTTTTATTCCTGGCGGCTGATCTTCATGACCTTTCACGGCAAGCCGCGCGCCACCGCCGATGTGATGCACCATGTCCATGAATCGCCCCCGGTCATGCTGGTGCCGCTTTATATCCTCGCCGTCGGCGCGCTTTTTTCGGGCTATGTCTTCTATTCGTCCTTCGTCGGCCACGGCCATCACGCCGGCTGGTACAACGACTTCTTCCGCACCGCCCTGTTCGCGGGGCCCGACAACCGCATTCTCGAAGAGTTCCACAAGGTGGATTTCTGGGTGAAGGCGAGCCCGGCGGTGGCCATGCTGACCGGCCTGGCGCTGGCATGGTACATGTATATCCGCGCGCCGGAGGCGCCGGCCGCGCTTGCCCGCCAGCATCCCGATCTCTACCGGTTCCTGCTCAACAAATGGTACGTCGACGAGCTTTATGACTTCATCTTCGTCGAGCCGGCAAAGCGCCTGGGCACCTTCCTTTGGAAGCGCGGGGACGGCTGGCTGATCGACGGTTTCGGCCCCGACGGCGTGGCCAGGCGCGTCACGGACGTCACCGGCCGCGTCGTCAGATGGCAGACCGGCTATCTCTACCACTACGCCTTCGCCATGATGATCGGCATCGCCGCGCTCATGACCTGGCTGGTGCTCGGAGGCACGCTGTGATGTCCGGCATGCCGCTCCTGTCGCTCGTCACCTTCCTGCCGCTGGTGGGTGTCCTGACCATCGTCTTCATCTCCGATGAAACGGAGCTGGGCCTGCGCAACATCCGCATGGTCGCGCTTTTGACGACCATCTTCACCTTCCTCGTCTCGCTTTTGATCTGGGCCGGGTTCGATCCCTCCAATCCCGGCTTCCAGTTCGTCGAGGAGGCGGCCTGGCTCGGCGGCGGCCTGACCTACCGAATGGGCGTCGACGGCATCTCGATGCTGTTCGTCATCCTGACCACCTTCCTGATGCCGATCTGCATCCTGGCGAGCTGGGAGGCGATCAGGGAGCGGGTAAAGGCCTATATGCTGGCCTTCTTGATCCTCGAAACGCTGATGATCGGCGTCTTCTGCGCGCTCGACATCGTGCTCTTTTACGTCTTCTTCGAGGGCGCGCTCATTCCGATGTTCATCATCATCGGCGTGTGGGGCGGCAAGCGGCGCGTCTATGCGTCCTTCAAGTTCTTCCTCTATACGCTTCTGGGCTCGGTGCTGATGCTGCTGGCGATCATGGCGATGTTCTGGGAGGCGGGCACCACGTCGATCCCCGAGCTTCTGGCCCATGATTTCCCGCCCCGGATGCAGTTCTGGCTGTGGCTGGCCTTTTTTGCCTCCTTCGCCGTCAAGATGCCCATGTGGCCGGTCCACACATGGCTGCCGGACGCGCATGTGGAGGCGCCGACGGCCGGCTCGGTGATCCTGGCCGGCATTCTCCTCAAGCTGGGCGGCTACGGCTTCATCCGCTTCTCGCTGGCCATGTTCCCGCTGGCGTCCGCCGATCTGGCCTGGCTCGTCTTCCTTTTGTCGGTGATCGCCATCGTCTACACCTCGCTGGTCGCGATGATGCAGGACGACATGAAGAAGCTGATCGCCTATTCGTCGGTCGCCCATATGGGCTTCGTGACGATGGGCATCTTCGCGGCGAACGTGCAGGGCGTCGAGGGCGCGATCTTCCAGATGCTCAGCCATGGCCTCGTCTCGGGCGCCCTGTTCCTGTGCGTCGGCATCGTCTACGACCGGCTGCACACGCGCCGGATCGCCGCCTATGGCGGGCTCGTGCACAACATGCCCGCCTACGCCGTCGTCTTCATGGTCTTCACCATGGCCAATGTCGGCCTGCCGGGCACGTCTGGTTTCGTCGGCGAGTTCCTGACGCTGATGGGCATGTTCCGGGTCAACACCTGGTTCGCGCTGTTCGCGGCGACCGGCGTCATCCTGTCGGCCGGCTATGCGCTGTGGCTCTACCGCCGCGTGATCTTCGGCGCGCTCGAAAAGGAAACGCTCAAATCCCTGCTTGATCTGTCCGCGCGCGAGAAGGTGCTGCTCTACCCGCTGGTGGTCCTGACCATCTTCTTCGGCGTCTATCCGGCGCCGGTCCTCGATGTGATCGGCCCGTCGGTGGAGGCGCTTCTGGTCGATTACCGGGCCGCGCTCGATGCGGCCGAGGCGGCCGGCGGCATCGCCGCGCAGATGAACTGAACGGACCCGATACGATGACCGCACAGGAACTCGCACAAAGCCTCGTCATCGCCGCGCCCGAGCTGATGATCGCCGTCGGCGCCATGGCGCTTTTGATGGTCGGCGTCTTCGTGCGCAAGGAAAGCGCCAACGCCATCGTCACCTCGCTGACGGTCGCGCTGCTCGTTGCCGCGCTCGGCTGGATGGTCTTCTTTGCGCCCACGGGCGCGGCCTTCGGCGGCGCCTTCGTGCACGATGCCTTCACCGTCTTCATGAAGATGCTCGTGCTGACCGGCTCCATCGTGGCGCTCGTCATGTCGGTCGGCTTTGCGCGCGAGGAGAAGTTCGACCGGTTCGAGTTCCCGATCCTGATCGCGCTCGCAACGCTCGGCATGATGCTGATGGTGTCGGCCGACAACCTTCTGGCGCTCTACATGGCGCTCGAACTCCAGTCGCTGGCGCTCTACGTGATCGCCGCCATCAACCGCGATTCGATCCGCTCGACCGAGGCGGGCCTGAAATATTTCATCCTCGGTGCGTTGTCTTCGGGCATGATGCTGTACGGCATCTCGCTGATCTACGGCTTCACCGGCCATATCGACTATGGCGCGATCGCCGCCGCTGTCGGCGGCGGGGAGCGCTCGCTCGGCCTTCTGTTCGGCTTGGTCTTCCTGCTGGTCGGGCTCGCCTTCAAGATTTCGGCCGTCCCGTTCCACATGTGGACGCCCGACGTCTATGAGGGCGCGCCGACGCCGGTGACGGCCTTTCTCGCCGCCGCGCCCAAGATGGCCGCCATGGCCCTGCTGGTCCGCGTCGTCATGGAGGCGTTCCAGCCGGTCACCGACGACTGGCAGCAGATCATCGTCTTCATTTCGATCGCCTCGATGGTGCTGGGCGCGTTCGCCGCCATCGGCCAGCGCAACATCAAGCGTCTGATGGCCTATTCGTCCATCGGCCATATGGGCTACGCGCTGGTCGGCCTCGCCGCGGGCACGGCGGCGGGTGTCCAGGGCGTCATACTCTATATGGCGATCTACCTGGCCATGACGCTGGGCGCCTTCGCCTTCATCCTGGCCATGCGCCGCAAGGACGAAGGCAATGTCGAGCAGATCACCGATCTGGCCGGCTACGCCGCCAGCAGCCCGCTCATGGCCTTGATCCTGACCGCCTTGATGTTCTCGCTGGCCGGCATTCCGTGGCTCGCCGGCTTCTTCGCCAAATGGTACGTCTTTCTCGCCGCGGTCGAGGCGGGGCTCTGGCCGCTCGCCATCATCGGCGTGCTGGCATCGGTCGTCGGCGCCTATTATTATCTGCGCATCGTGAAGATCATGTGGTTCGACGAGGCGCGGGCCCGTTTCGTCGCGCCGGCCGGCGAGTTGCGCCTGGTCATGGGCGCGAGCGGCGTGTTCGTGCTTGGCTATATCGTCTTCGGCGGGCCGATCGCGGCCTATGCGGAAGTCGCCGCGCGGACGTTTTTCTGACGCATGGTCGAGGCCGACCTCTTCCAGCCGATCCCCGGCTTGCCCGGGTGGCGCGCCGCCCATCTGCCGTCCACCGGATCGACCAGCGCCGACCTTGCCGCCCTGGCCGGGCGCGGGGCGGCCGGCCAGGGGCGCCTGTGGCTCACCGCCGGCCAGCAGACCGCCGGCCGCGGCCGCCGCGGCCGCCCATGGGCCTCGCCGCCGGGCAATTTCTTCGGCTCGTTGCTGCTGGTCGATCCCGCGCCCGCCGACCGCATGGGCACCCTGCCGCTGGTGGCCGGGCTCGCCGCCCGCGACGCCATTGCCGGCGAACTGGGAGAGGACGGGCCTGCGGTGACGCTCAAATGGCCCAACGACGTTCTCGTCGATGGCGCCAAGTGCTGCGGCATTCTGCTGGAGCGGCTGGCGTTGCCCGACGGCCGGCCGGCCGTGATCGCCGGATGCGGCGTCAACATCGTCGCCCACCCGCCGGACACGCCCTATCCGGCGACGCATCTGCGCCGGTTCAACGCGCGGGCGGGATTTGCCTCGCTGTTTCACCGGCTGGCCGGCGCGTTCGCCGAAACCCTTGCGCTTTGGGCGCGGGGCACCGATATCGGCGCCGTCCGCGCCCGCTGGCTGGACCATGCCTCCGGCATCGGCGGCCCCCTGACGGTCCGGCTCGAAAAGACCGTCCACACCGGCATCTTCTCCGATATCGATCCCGGCGGGCGGCTCGTCTTGCGCCTGGCCGACGACACTTCTAAACGCTTTGCCGCAGGCGATGTGTTCTTCCATTGACAGCGCCGGCCGCCAATGCCGGCCCGTGCCGCAAGACGGCAGAGGACGCCCATGAGTGAACTGGTTTTCGTGCCGCTGGGCGGCGTTGGCGAGATCGGCATGAATCTCGCCCTTTACGGCTTCGGGCCCAAGGGCGGGCGGCGATGGCTGATGGTCGATTGCGGCGTGACCTTTCCCGGCCCCGACCTGCCGGGCGTGGATCTGGTCCTGCCCGACATCCGTTTTGTCGAGGCCGAGCGGGAGAACCTTGTCGGCATCGTCATCACCCACGCCCATGAGGATCACTACGGCGCGCTCCTGTCGCTCTATGGCCGCCTTTCGCCGGATGGGTCCATGCCCGTTCACATGACCCCGTTCTGCGCCGGCATGCTGGAAGCCAAGGCGCGGGGCGAGGCCGGGGCGCCCGCGATACCGTTCGCCATCTATGATGGCGGCTCGCGCTTTTCGGTCGGCCCGTTCGACATCGAGGCGATCGCGGTGACCCATTCGATCCCCGAGCCGGTGTCGCTCGCGATCCGCACGCCGGCGGGGCTGGTCCTGCACACCGGCGACTGGAAGCACGATGTCGACCCGGCGCTCGGCCCTTTGACGGACGAGGACCGGTTCCGCCAACTGGGCGAGGAGGGCGTGCTGGCGCTGATCTGCGATTCCACCAATGCCATGCGGGACGGGGAGTCGCCCTCCGAGCGGCAGGTCTCCGAGGGCCTTGCCGGGGTGATCGAAAAGGCGACCGGCCGCGTCGCCATCACCACCTTCTCCTCCAATGTCGGGCGCATCAGGTCGATCGCGTTGGCGGCGCAGGCGGCCGGGCGCCGCGTGCTTCTGATGGGCCGCTCGATCAAGCGCGTCGTCGATGTGGCGACCGATCTTGGCTATATGGACGGGCTCGACCCGTTCCTGTCCGAGCACGAGTTCGCCTCTGTGCCGCGCGA
>NZ_CFIFWG010000120.1:0-7353 GCF_984466335.1 Roseitalea sp.
TCGCCTCAGCTCCCCGCACCGCCTCGCCAAGCCGTGCGGGCCAAGCACCTCGGTAGGGGCCTGGCTTGGGGCGTTTGAGGAACGCCTCGCCCCCTGATGCAAACGGCTCGACACCGTATAGTCCGGGTCATCGGGATGCTTCAGGTGACGACGATCGACGCGGGCGGCGGCACGCGGTCGTAAAGGTCGATCACGTCCTGCTGCATCATGCGCACGCAGCCCGACGACACCGCCTTGCCGATCGTCCAGTATTCCGGCGAGCCGTGCACGCGATAAAGCGTGTCGACGCCGCCCTGGAAGATATAGAGCGCCCGCGCGCCGAGCGGGTTTTCGAGCCCTGGCGGCATGCCGCCATTGCGCACGCTCCACCGCTCCAGTTCCGGCTGCCGGGCGATCATCTCGTCCGGTGGCGTCCATTTGGGCCATTTGCGCTTATAGGCGACGCGCCCGCGACCCGACCATGCGAACCCGGCCCGACCGAGGCCGACGCCGTAGCGCATCGCCAGGCCACCTTCCTGGACCAGATGCAGGAAGAAGCTGGACGTATCGACGACGAGCGTTCCGGGCCGCTCGGACGTCGGATAGGCGACCTGCTGGCGCCAGAAACGCTGGGGCACCTTGGATATGTCGATGGCCGGCAGCGGGAAACGCTCGTCGGGCATCGGCCCGTAGGCCCTGATCACCGCAGCCGACGGCCGGTTCGGCGCGGGCGATGTCGGCCCCGCGGCCGCCTTGCGGGATGGCTCGACGGTCGTGCAGCCGGCAAGGGCGGTGCCGGCGAGGCTGACCACGCCCACGCCGAACCGGCGTCGCGTCAGATTGTCCTTGGTCATCTGTCCTGCACTACCCCAGCACGACGACCGGCGTGCCGACCGGCACGCGTTCGTACAGATCCTCCACATGCGCATTGAGCATGCGGATGCAGCCGTTCGAGACCGACTGGCCGATGCTCCAGGGCTCGGTCGTGCCATGAATGCGATACCTTGTGTCCCGTTTGCCCCGATAAAGGTAGAGCGCTCGCGAGCCGAGCGGGTTGCCTGGGCCGCCGGGCACCCCCTGGGCATATTTGGCGTATCGGCCGGGATTGCGGCGGATCATGTTGTCGGTCGGCCGCCAGCTCGGCCATTCGGCCTTGCGCCGAATGACCGCCTGGCCGTGGAAGGCGAGCCCCGCTCGGCCGACGCCGACGCCATAGCGCCGGGCGGTGCGCGTCGTCTCCGTCCAGTAAAGGAAGTGGTTGCGCGGATCGACGACGATCGTCCCCGGCGCATGGCCTGCAAAGCGCACCGATTGCGGCTCGTAGGCCGGATCGAGCGCGAAATCGCGATATCTGGCGCTGTGGTGGGCGAGTGCGGATGCGGGTGGCGCAACCAGGCTCGCGGCTGCGGCGGCAACGAAGAAACGTCTTGAAATCATCGATATCTCCTGCATGGCAAGGTGGCTGTGGCGGTAACCCGCCGGACGGGCGCGTCAGGAGATGGGTGGCCGCTCGACCCCTCGGCCATGATGGTGGCGCAGATGGCCCTGGCGCTCCAAGCCGCGCGCGGGGATAAGCATGCGGGCCTCGATGGCGTGCGCCGGCACAAGGAACACGCAATCGCCCTTCTTGGCGCAGGGTCCGGCGTCGGATTCGCTCGCCGATTCCGAATGCGGGATAAAAGCGCCGGCTCCGGCGTCCTCGTCCACGACCGCCATGACCGCGACCGGGCCGCCATCCACCCCCAGCGCCTTCACCAAGGCCCGCTCAAGCGCCGCCGCATGGGTGGTCAGCATCGAAACGAGCACCAAAAGGGCGGCAAGAACACGCATGCGAACCTGATACCGCCATTGTGGTGAATGCACCATGAACGGCTGATCACGAGCATGTGACCGCAGGCTCGGCCTTGGATATCGGCCCGGCCGTCTTCGGTTTGGCTGTCGGCGGGCCTAGAACGGTTCGTCTTTGGCTGGCATCGGCTGAGCGCCGGGATTTTGTGATCCGGCAAGGCGCGCACAACGCCGCCCGGAGTGCAAAGGACCAGGCGCGGGCGATGTGCGGCCCTTACGCGACCTCAATCGGTTGCCGGCCTCCGGCTTGGACGTCTTTTCCGCCGCCGCCGTCGTCAAGAGCCTCGCGCGATCGTCGGATCGCGCCGCGGTGTTTTCCTCGCCGCGGCGAAAACCGTGTCCATCGATCCGCTCCCATCCAAAGACAGGCCGCTCTAACCGGCCGCCTTGATCGCGCGTTTGGCCATCACCTTGATCAAATGGGCCCGGTAGTCGGCGCCGGCATGGATGTCGCTCATCAGCCCGTCGGCGGAAACGGCCGCATCGTCGACGGCGTCGGCGGACCAGTTCGACGACAGCGCCGCCTCGATCCCGCCCTCCCGGAAGACGCCGTCGTCGCCCGCCCCGGTCACCGCGACCCGCACGTCGCCGCCGGTTCTGGCCACGAACACGCCGACCAGCGCATAGCGCGAGGCCGGGTTGGGGAACTTGGCATAGCCCGCCTTTTCGGGCGCTGCGATCCTCACCGCGGTGATGATTTCATTGTCTTCGAGCGCCGTCGTGAACAGGCCCGCGAAATAGTCGTCCGCGGCGATCTGACGCGTGTTCGTGACGACCGTCGCGCTCAGCGCCAGCAATGCGGCCGGATAGTCGGCGGCCGGAGCGTTGTTGGCGACCGAGCCGCCGATCGTGCCCATGTTGCGCACGGCCGGATCGCCGATATGGCCCGCCAGACGGCAAAGGGCCGGACAGACCGACGCCACATCGGCGCTCGATGCGACATGGGCGTGGGTGGCCGCCGCGCCGATGGTCAGGACCGGACCGTCGGCGGAGATCGCCGCCATTCCGCCGATGCCGCGAATGTCGACGACGTCGGACGGCGCGGCCAGGCGCTGCTTCATGGTCGGCAGAAGCGTCTGCCCGCCGGCCAGGATCTTGGCCTCTTCGGCCGCGCCGAGCGCGGCGACGGCCTGGTCCAGGCTCGCCGGCCTGTGATAGTTGACTGCGTACATGGCCCACTCCTCCCTATTCCGCCGCCTGTGGCAGGCCGGCCTCCCGCAGCGCCAGCCAGACCTTTTGCGGCGTTGCCGGCATCGAAAGATCGTTGTTGCCGATCGCATCGGTGATCGCGTTGATCACCGCGGGCGGCGTGCCGATGGCGCCCGCCTCGCCGCAGCCCTTGATGCCCAGCGGATTGGACGGGGCGGCCGTCATGTTGTGCTCGATCGTATAGGAGGGCACATCGTCGGCGCGCGGCATGGTGTAGTCCATGTACGAGCCGGTGACGAGCTGGGCGTCCTCGTCATAGACGACGTTCTCCAGCATCGCCTGGCCGATGCCCTGGGCGACGCCGCCATGCACCTGGCCCTCGACGATCATCGGGTTGATGATCGTGCCGAAATCGTCGGCGGCGGTGAATCTGACGATCTCGGTGACGCCGGTCTCGGGGTCCACCTCGACCTCGCAGATATAGGTGCCGGCCGGGAAGGTGAAGTTGGTCGGGTCGTAGAAGGCGCCTTCCTTCAGGCCCGGCTCCATGCCTTCGGGCAGGTCGTGGGCGGTGTAGGCGGCAAGGCCCACCTCGTGCCAGGCCATCTTCCTGTCGGTGCCGGCGACCTTCACCTCGCCGCCCTCGATGACGATGTCGTCCTCGCTGGCCTCCAGCGCGTGGGCGGCGATCTTCCTGACCTTGGCCTCGACCTTGTCCATCGCCTTGACGATGGCGCTCATGCCGACCGCGCCGGAGCGCGAGCCATATGTGCCCATGCCGAACTGGACCTTGTCGGTGTCGCCGTGGACGACCGCGACAGTGTCGATGGGCACGCCGAACCGGTCCGCCACGATCTGGGCGAAGGTGGTCTCGTGGCCCTGGCCGTGGCTGTGCGAGCCGGTCAGGACCTCGATGGTGCCGACCGGGTTGACCCGCACCTCGGCCGATTCCCACCCGCCGACGCCGGCGCCGAGCGAGCCCGCCGCCTGGGACGGGGCGATGCCGCACGCCTCGATATAGGCGGAATAGCCAAGCCCCCGCAGCTTGCCGCGCGAGGCGGCCTCGGCCTTGCGCGCCGCAAAGCCGGCGACGTCTGCGGCGGCCTGCGCCTTGTCCATGTTGCCGTCGAAATCGCCCGCGTCATAGGCCATGATCACCGGCGTCTGGTGCGGGAACCGGGTGATGAAGTTCCTGCGGCGCAGTTCGGACGGGTCCATGCCCATCTCGCGCGCCGCCGTCTCCATGAGCCGTTCGATCACATAGCACGCCTCGGGCCGCCCTGCGCCGCGATAGGCGTCCACCGGCACCGTGTTGGTGTAGACCGCCCGCACATTGCAGTGAATATTGGCGATGTCGTACTGGCCCGACAGCAGCGTCGCGTACAGATAGGTCGGCACCGCGCTCGAAAACAGCGACATGTAAGCGCCGAAATTGGCGATCGTGTCGACCTTGAGCCCGACGATCCTGCCGCCTTCGTCGAAGCCGACGGTCGCCGTGGTGAGATGGTCGCGACCGTGCGCGTCGGTCATGAAGGCTTCTGACCGGTCCGACGTCCACTTGACCGAGCGCCCGGTCTTCATGGCCGCCCACAGGCAGGTGATCTCCTCGGGGTAGATGTAGATTTTCGAGCCGAAGCCGCCGCCCACGTCCGGCGCGATCACGCGCAGCTTGTGCTCTGGCGCGACATTGTAGAACGCCGACAGCACCAGCCGCGCCACGTGCGGGTTCTGGCTGGTCGTATAGAGCGTGTAGTGATCCTCTGCGGCATCGTGGACGGCGATGGCCGAGCGCGGCTCCATCGGATTGGGCGCCAGCCGGTTGTTGGCGATGGCCATGCTCGTGCGGTGCGCGGCGCCGGCGATGGCCGCATCGGTCGCCGTGCCGTCGCCGATCTCCCAGTCGTAGATCAGGTTGCCCGGCGCGTTGTCGTGAAGCTGCGGCGCGCCCGCTTCGAGCGCCCTGTCGGCGGCGGCGACGGCCGGCAGTTCCTCATAGTCCACCTCGACCGCCTCGGCGGCCAGCCGGGCGAGGCGCTGGCTGTCGGCGATGATCACGGCGACCGCATCGCCCACATAGCGCACCTTTTCGGTCGCCAGCGCCGACCAGGCGCCCATGTTCATGGGCGAGCCGTCCTTGGAGTGGACCATCCAGCCGCAGATGATGTTGCCGATGCCGTCGCCGGTCAGTTCGTCGCCGTTGAAGACGGCGATCACACCGTCCATGGCTTCGGCCGCGCCGGCGTCGATGGAGCGGATGCGGGCATGGGCGTGCGGCGAGCGCACGAAGGCCGCATAGGCCTGGTTCTCCTGCCTGATGTCGTCGGTGTAGCGACCCTTGCCGGTGATGAACCGCCGGTCTTCCTTGCGCTTGACCGAAGCGCCGATGCCGTCACTCATGCGTTCCTCCCAAAATCCCGTTCACGGCGGCACCCCGCTCACATCTTGCCGGCGGCGTCGCCGATGGCCTTGACGATGTTGTGGTAGCCCGTGCACCGGCAGATATTGCCTTCGAGCTCGTGCCGGATCGCCGCTTCGTCGAGCGGCCTGTCGGCCGCCTTGTAGCGGTTGACCATGTCGATCCCGGCCATGATCATGCCCGGCGTGCAGAAGCCGCATTGCAGGCCGTGATGGTCGTTGAAGGCGGTCTGCATCGGATGCAGATCGCCGTTGGCAACGCCCTCGATCGTGGTCACCGCGGCACCGGCGAGCGATGCGGCGAGCACGGTGCAGGACTTGACCGCATTGCCGTCGACATGGACCAGGCAGGCGCCGCACTGGCTCGTGTCGCACCCGACATGGGTGCCGGTCAGGCGCAGATGCTCGCGCAGGAAATCGCTCAGCAGCGTCTCGCCGGGCACTTCTGCGCCCACGGCCTTGCCGTTCACGGTCATCGTCACGTGGGTCATGCGGTCTCCTCCCTTGCCGGCGAGCCGTTTCCTCCGGGCGGCCGGTTGTCGTCATTTGCGGCCTTGTCAGGCTCTTTCGGTTTCCTTGTCCTGCACGTTGCGATCCGCCGATGCCGGCGCGTCTGCATCGGGTCCGCTCAGATGGTCGTGAAAGTTCTCGAAGAACCGGTCGGCCAGCTTCCTGGCCGTCGAATCGATCAGCCGGCCGCCGAGCCGGGCCAGCTTGCCGCCCACGGTCGCCCGTGCCTGATAGGTCAGGATGGTGTGCCCTGCATCGTCGACAAGGCGCACGTCCGCGCCGCCCCTGGCGAAGCCGGCGACCCCGCCCTTGCCTTCGCCCCGGATGGTGTAGCTTTCCCCGACGACGATGTTGACCAGTTCGACCGCGCCGTCGAAGCTGGCCTTGACCGGTCCGATCTTCTGGACGACCCGGGCGTTCATGGTCGTGTCCGAGGTCATGTCCAGCGTTTCACAGCCCGGAATGCATGCCCGCAGCACGTCCGGATCGTTCAACGCCCGCCAGACCTCGCCGCGTCGCGCGGCGATCCGGTATTCACCCGCCATGTCCATGACGTTCCTCCGGTGAATTTCATTTTTTTGGTCGATGATGGCGCGTCGCAGTTTGGAATGCAACTGATTCCGATGTCGCGGGCGCCGGAACGCTGGGAGCGGTCACGCCGCGCGCTTGCGGCGATGGTCCGCGCGCAGGGCCAGCGCCAGATCGGCAAGGCTGTCGAGCGAATGGCACGCATGGAAGCTGTCGACATGGGGCAGCATGGTGCGAATGCCGCCGGCCCTTGGGGCGAATGCGTCAAAGCGCAGGAGCGGATTGAGCCAGACGAGCTGGCGGCAGGACAGGCGGAGCCGTTCCATCTGGCGGTCCAGAAGCGTCAGATCGTCGCGTTCGAGCCCGTCGGTGATCAAAAGCACCACCGCGCCCTGGCCGAGGACCCGCCGCGACCAGTTCCTGTTGAACGCCTCGATCGCCGTGCCGATGCGCGTGCCGCCCTCCCAGTCGGCGGCCTGCCGGCCCGCGGCGGCCAGCGCGCGGTCGGGGTCCTTGAGGCCGAGGGCGCGGGAGATGTTGGTCAGCCGCGTGCCGAAGGTGAAGGCATGCACATGGCGCCAGTGGCGCATGCGCGCCCAGGTGAGCGCGTGCAGGAAATGCATCATCATGCGCGCATAGCCGCTCATCGAGCCGGAGATGTCGCAAAGGGCCACAAGGTCGGGCGGCCGGTCGCGCGGCACGGTCGTCACGATCGCGTCGATCTCGCCGGCCTTGCGCAGCGCGCCGCGCATGGTGGCGCGCAAATCGGCACGGCGGCCATGGGCCGCCCGGCGCGCCCGGCGCGTGCGCACCGGCTCGACCGGCAGCTCCATCGCCGCGATGGCGCGGGCGGCCTCGGCCAGCTCGGCATTGCTCATCTGCTCGAAGTCCATGGTCCGCAGCCTGTGCGTCCGGGACCAGGAG
>NZ_CFIFWG010000120.1:7363-9830 GCF_984466335.1 Roseitalea sp.
GGAGAGCCGCGCGTCCAGCGCCAGTTCGGTGCGCGCCGGCGCTTGCGCGCGCGCCTGGGGCGTGGCGTCCAGCGCTTCGGCGGCGCGCCGCTCGGCGGCCTGCCTGCCGCGTTCCCCGTCCTCGCGCCGGAGCATCGGCGAGAGCATCTGGATCATCGTCTCCAGCAATTGCGGATCGCGCCAGAAAAGGCTGAAAAGCTGGTGGAAGACATCGAGATGCTCGGGCCGGACGATCAGCGTGGCGCGCAGCAGGTGATAGAAGTCCTCGCGCCGCGAGAAGCCAGCGAGCGCCGCCGCGCGCACCGCATCGCGCACCTGCGCGGTGCCGACCGGCACCCCCGCCCGGCGCAGGGCGCGCGCGAAGTGGACGATGTTTTCGGCAAGGCGCCCGGGCGCCTCGGGCGGGATCGTGCCGCCGGCCGTCATCGGTCGTCGGGGCGCGACAGGGCCCGGCGCGCCTCGTCCAGGATGCGCGCGGCCTCGGACCCGGCGAGCCTGGCGATGTCGTCCTGATATTTGAGCACCGCTCCGAGCGTGTCGGAGACGATCTCGGGCGACAGCGCCACCGTATCGAGCGCGACCAGGCACCTGGCCCAGTCGATCGTCTCGGCGACGCCGGGGTTCTTGAACAGATCCGCGCCGCGCAGCGACTGGATGAAGGCGACGATCTCGGTCGAAAGCTGCTCGGTCGCCTCGGGCACGCGGGCGCGCAGGATCTCCATCTCGCGCTCGAAATCGGGATAGTCGACCCAGTGGTAGAGGCAGCGGCGCTTGAGCGCGTCGTGCACCTCGCGCGTGCGGTTCGAGGTCAGGACCACCAGGGGCGGTTCGTCGGCGCGGATCGTGCCGATCTCCGGGATCGTCACCTGGAAGTCCGACAGCGCTTCGAGCAGGAACGCCTCGAAGGGCTCGTCGGTGCGGTCGACCTCGTCGATCAAGAGCACCGGCGGGCCGTCCGCGTGCGGCTCCATGGCTTCGAGCAGGGGGCGGCGGATCAGGAAGTCCGCGGAGAACAGTTCCTCCCGCAACAGCTCCCGGTCGGCGCGGCCGGCCGCCTCGGCGGTGCGGATGGCGACCATCTGCGCGGTGAAGTTCCATTCATAGATGGCCGAGCCGGCATCGAGCCCTTCATAGCATTGCAGGCGGATCAGCCGCCGGCCGAGCCCGGACGCCAGCGCCTTGGCGATCTCGGTCTTGCCGACGCCCGCCTCGCCTTCAAGGAAGAGCGGCTTGCCCAGCGCCAGCGCCAGATAGGCGACCGTCGCCAGCGGCCGGCCGCACACATAGTCCTGCCCCGCCAGCAGCGCGACCGTATCGTCGATCGAGCCGGGCACCGTTCTGACCTGTTTTGGGGCGGCGTCCATCATCGGCCGCAACAGTTAGCGGCGACGGGCCGGGCTGTCCATGCCGCGACCGGTGCGGTGCTTGCCCAACAGGCCCGTCAGCCGGTACACTCGACCGGCCATGCCGACCCGCACGACGACCGCGCCCACGCTCGATTTCGGCTCCAACCGCGCGCCGATCGCGGCTCTGGCCGGCACCGGCCAACCGGGCGTTCTGGCGCTGATCACGGGCACGCAGGGGCCCTCCTACCGCCCCGTCGGCGCGGCGATGGCGTTTCTGGCCGGCGACGTCCGCATCGGCACCTTGTCCTCCGGATGCGTCGAGGCCGACCTGGCGCTCCATGCCGCCGAGGCCCTTGCGGCAGGCACGCCCAGGACGGTGCTTTACGGGCGCGGCTCGCCCTATATGGACATCCAGTTGCCCTGCGGCGGCGGGCTGGAGATTCTCCTTGTGCCCGCGCCGGACAGGGCGGCCCTGAGGCGCTTTTCGGCCACGCTCGACGCCCGGCGGCCGGCGGTGCTGCATGTCGGCCGGAAAGACGGCGCGATCGGTGTCGCGGAGGGCGAGCCGCGCGCTGTCGGTGAAGACCGCTTCGCCGTCCGGTTCGAGCCGGAACTGCGGTTCTTCGTCTTCGGAAAGGGGCCCGAGGCGAGCACGTTCGCCGGTCTCGTCCGGTCGGCGGGCTATCCGAACCTGCTGCTCTCGCCGGACGGAGAAACGCTCGAAGCGGGCCGGGCCCTTGGCTGCGCGACGCGGCACCTGGTCGCCAGGGCGATGCCGGCGGACATCGAACCCGACGCCTGGTCGTCGGTCGTGCTGTTCTTCCACGACCATGACTGGGAGCCGCCGATCCTCGCGGGCGCGCTTGCCACCGAGGCGTTCTATATCGGCGCGCAGGGCAGCCGCCGCGCGCGCGCCGCGCGCATGCGCGAACTGGAGGCGATGGGCGTGGACGCGGCCGCGCGCGACCGCCTTTACGGGCCGATCGGGCTCGTGCCGTCCGCGCGCGAGGCGCGCACGCTCGCCGTTTCCGTTCTGGCCGAGATCCTCGCGGTCGCCAGGGCCGCCGGGACATGATCCGCTGCGGGCTGGTTCTGGCGGCCGGCCGGTCGAGCCGTTTCGG
>NZ_CFIFWG010000121.1:0-9758 GCF_984466335.1 Roseitalea sp.
GGCGGCGAACAGGGCGGTGTTGCGCGTCCGGCTCATGCGGAGACGCCCCTGCGCCCGAAGCCGTCGAGGCCGAACAGCGGCCGGGCGAGGACACCGACCACCGAGCCGCCAAAGGCCGCCGCGAACCACAGCCAGCCATGCAGGCTGCCCGATGCGATGCCGGAAAAAAGGGCGCCGATGTTGCAGCCGAAGCTGAGCCGCGCGCCGTATCCCATCAACAGGCCGCCAAGCGCGGCGGCGGCAAACGACGCCAGCGGGATCGCGGCCCGAGGCGCGAACTTGCCGGCCAGCGCCGCGGCCAGCGCCGCCCCGAGGACCAGGCCGAAATTCATCACCGAAACCGTATCGGCAAGCACCGAACTGGAAAGCGCTTCGGCCTGGGCCGGCCATGTCCAGAAAGTCCAGGTTTCGACCGGAACGCCGGCCGCCGAGGCGATCTTGGCGCCCCACAACCCGAAACCGTAGGTGATCGACCATGGATGCCCGGCAACCAGCAGCGTCGCGACATTGAGCAGCGCCAGCACGAGGCTGGCTCCGACCAGCGGCCACGGACCGGACAGAAGCCAGTTCCAGCCCGGCCGGCGTGGGCCGGGATCGCGTTCGAGATCGCCATGGGCGCGGCGTTCGATGAGGGCGGTGACGAGCGCGACCGCGCCCAGCCCGGCCAACGAGATCGCGATCGCCGAAGGCACGCCCAGCGTCTGGCCGAGGCTGACCGGCGGCAGCGCCGGCTGACCCAGCCACCACGGCAGATGCGCCGTGCCAACTACGGCGCCAACGATGAAGAAAATCAGCGTGACCAACATCCGCGCCGAGCCACCGCCGACGGTGAACAGCGTGCCGGAGCCGCAGCCGCCGCCAAGCTGCATGCCCAGGCCGAAGATCGCCGCGCCGACCAGCACCGAAACACCGACCGGCGCGATGGCGCCGACCAGCGGCTGGCTGCCGATGCTGCCGGCGGCCAGCAGCGGCATCATGGCCAGTCCCGCCAGCCCGACCATCAGCATCTGCGCGCGCATGCCACGCCCGCGCCGCTCCACGACCATACGGCGCCATGCGCCCGTAAAGCCGAACGAACCATGATAGAGCGCCGCGCCGAGCCCGCCGCCGATCAGGAACAGCGTCGCCTGCCGCAGATCGGTCAGAAGCCAGATCGCGGCAAAGCCCGCGGCCAGACATGCCGTCGCCACCGTCGCGGGGCTGCGATCGATGGCGACATCGGGCAGAAACCGGCCCGACGCTGCCGGCACCGTTGGCGTTGCGACGTTCTGCGACATGATGACGAGCCTTCGCGCAGGGGCCTTTACTGGATCGCGCGCGGGGGATCGAGCGGGCGCGACGGGTCCTGTGTCCATTCGGACATGGAGCCGTCATACATCGCCGACCGGTCGTTGCCGAGCACCTCGCTCAGACCGAACCAGGCAACCGAGGCCCAGTGGCCCGTGTTGCAGAAGGTGATGTTGGCCTCGTCCGCGCCGACGCCGACCGAGGCGACCAGCGCTTCCACCGTCTCGGGCTGCGCGAACAGGGCGAACTCGCTTGAATAGAACTGCGAATGGGGCAGGTTCACCGAGCCGGGAATGGTGCCTGGCGCTGCCGCGACCGGGCTCTTGGTCTCGCCGCGGAACTGCTCGCCCGGACGGCCGTCGACGAGCTTGGTGCCCTCGTCGAGCGCGGCGAGGACATCGTCGGTGGTGGCAAGGACGCCCTCGTTCAATCTGACCTCGAATTCGGAAACCGCGGCGCTGACCGGTTGCGCCACGCGCGCGCCTCCGGCCGCGTCATACCGGCGCCAGCCGCCATCGAGGATCGAGACGTCGTCATGGCCCAGATAGCGGAAGGTCCAGTAAACGCGCGTGGCCGATCCGAACTCTGTGGAATCCGTGCCCCAGGGCACGATCACGACATGGTCGTCATTGTCGACGCCGAGGCTTTCGATCAGGGCGGTGATGTCCTCGATCGCCGGTATCTTGCCGGGCACCCCGTCGATCTCGGTGCGCCAGCCCGCCGTGTTGTAGGGCGCGGTCACAGCTCGGGCCATGTAGGGGCTGTCGCCGAGATCGGTGTTTTCGACATTGGCGCGTATGTCGATGATGACGAGATCGTCATCGCCGGCATGCTCGATGACCCATTCGGCGCTGACAAGAGGCCCTGCGCCTTCGAACGCCAGCACCGGGACGGCGGAGGCGGCGAGCGCCGCGATCGCGAGGTTGAGGCGATTCATGTGCTTGATCCTTCTGATGACGCAGGTCCCGACAAAGCCGGCCGCATCCCGGCGGCTTCGGCCTTACACCCGTCATGGTAGGTGTATCGACATGATCCAGCGAGGCATCGGATCTGCAAGGCCCGGACCGATGAGAAATTTTTTTGCCGATAACCGTCGATCGGCGGTATGGGAATGCACCTTTTTAGGCATCGTTCGGCTTCTCAGGCGTCATGAAATCCGGCGCGCGCCAAAACATCGGTGCCATCGGCGATGACGCTGTCACCGGTGACATCCATCAACCGGGCGCGGCTGCCAGTATCGCAGCCATCGCCTGGAGCACCGCATCCGTGGGCATATGCGCATCGCCCTCCAAGAAGTGGCGGGTTGCGTTCGGCAAGTGCTCGGCCGAGCGCCGTGCCGCCTCGAACGGCACCATCGCATCTCCCCTGAAATGCCAGATGTCGACCGGGCAGGTGACGGCCGACGGTTCAAGGCCCCACTCGATCGCCTGGAGCCGCGCCTCGCGCGCGGGGCCCGCCGCATCATGAGCCAGGACGGCATTGAGCGCCGAGGCCATGCGGTCCGCGGCAATTTCCCCGGCTTGGCCGACCCGTTCGACGGCCTGTTGGCACAAAGCGCGGAATTCGTCGCACAATTGGGCCTCGCTCGCCGTTTTGTAGCGGGCATAGGCCGCCCGGCCCTCCGGCGGATAGCCGTCAAGAACGCCACCTGCGTGAATGAACTGCACGCCCGAAATGATGGCAACCCGCCCGACGCGCTCGGGCATGCCTGCGGCACAAGCATATGCATAGGGTGTCCCGGCGGACATGCCGACCACGTCGAAGCTGCCATCCACACCGAGCGCATCAAGCACCGGCACGATCACGGCCGGCCAGTCGCTGAGACACGTCATTGACATCGGCGGCGTTGCGCCATAGCCCGGCCGCTCGATCATGATCCAGTCGAGCCCTGCGGGCTCGCCGATTTGGCCCCAGATCGGACCGAACGCGCCGTCGCCGACCAGCCCGTGATGAACCAGGACCGGCCTGCCGCCACGCCGGCCTTCTCTGCCGTAACCCCAGACCGTGCCATCGCTTGTTTCGATCACAGCCATACCCGCACGTTTCTCCAGATCAGCGCCGCGTCGGGTTCCGGCATGCGCCCAATGGGTTTTGTTCACCGGTTGGGCAAACTGTCAGGCCCTGCTCCTTCTGGCCTCGATGAAGCTCCTGACAAAGAAGACCATGGCGAGAACCGACGTCGCCTGCATGGTCAGCACGCGGATGAACGCCACCGTATCGCCCCGGTCGAGCGTGCCCATCAACGGCACAAAAAGCGCGCCGAAAACGACGAGCGTCAGAAGAACCGCAACATGCGCGACGGTTTTGTTCTCGGACTTGACGCCGGGATGACAGGCAAGCAGCGCCAGTCCAAAAACAGCGGGCACAAGCGCCGTCAACGACCCGGTTTCCGAGGCAAGATAAGTCCAGCCGGATATGACGATGAGGACGAGCGCGTTGACGAGATTGCCGATATGGGCTTTCATTTACCGGCTCCCCGGTTTGAGATCGGTTGTAATCGCCGACAGTTCGGGGCGTGCGCGTTCCCTGGGCGGTGATTGCGCCGTGCCGATGTAGATGAAGCCGGCCACCTGCTCGTGTTCTTCCAGGCCAAGCCATGACAGCACGTCGGCGTCATAGGCATACCATTCCGTCAGCCACTGGGCGGCAAAACCGTGCGCGCTGGCTGCCAGCAGAAGGTTCTGGCAAACCGCGCCGCAGGTCAGCGTCTGCTCCCAGACCGGGGTCTTGTGCTCCGGATCGAGCCGCGCGATCACGCAGACGGTGACCGGCGCGCGCGTGAAGCGGTTTTGCTCCCGTTCGATCTGCGTGGCGGTGGCGTCGGCGTTTTGCGTCGCGAAAACTTCGGCCAGCCGTGCACCGAGCCGCTGGCGATCGTCTCCGGCAATCCGAACGAAGCGGTATGGCACAACGCGCCGATGATCGGGCACCCGCGCCGCGATCGTCAACATCCTCTTCAGCATGTCCGGCGCGGGACCCGGCTCGCCAAGCTGATCTGCCAGCGTGGACCGCCGTTGCCAAAGGGCGTTGGCGAATTGGTCGCTTTGGTGATCGGCGGCCAGCGGGTTGCCCATTTCCGGTGGCTGTCTTTGCATTGAAGTCAAGATCGCGCCTCGTTGCTGTGCTTAAGGCCAAGGTCGGCGCGGCCGAAGATCACGTGCAGCCGGGGCGTACGAAGGCGGAGCCGGGTCATTTTGGCCCTGCGGGATCAGTCGTCCGCCATTTCATCCTGCCAGATAGGACCAAAACCAGCCATAGGCAACGGCCAGCCGAACTCCTGCGCCGATAAAGCGCACCATGAAGGGATCGTCTTGTGCGGGCGTGGGTTGGACTCCGCACACGCAGCACGCGCTCGGCACGTCCGGCGCGGCGGACGGTCAGGCGATCGCCGCCATGGCGGCGAGGAACTGGGCGACCTCGCCCTCCGTGTTGTAGTGGCACATCGACACGCGCACGCAGGACTCCAGCCCGAGCGGGGCGAGGATGTTGCCCGAATAATGGTCGTTCTTGCGGGCGTGGACGCGGATGCCCTGTTCGCGCAGGGCGGCGACGACCTGTTCGGTCGTCATGTCGCGCACGGTCAGGGCGACCAGGCCCTCGCGCGCCGGATTGTCCACGCCGCCGATGACGGTGACGGCCGGCATTTCGGCCAGACCCTTCAGATTGCCGGTGCCGTGCAGCATGGCGTCGGTCAGCGCTTTTTCGTGCGCATGGATCGCCGCGCCGGCCGCCTCGATGCGGGCGCGGCGACCGGCGGCACCGGTGAACTGGCTGCCCAGCCAGTCGAAATAATCGACCACGTCCGAGAAGGTCGCATAGGCGCCGGTGTCGCGGGTGCCCAGTTCCCAGTTGCTCTCGGGGCCGCCGATCAGCGTATCGTGGGGCAGGGCGGTCAGCCGGTCGGACGCCCAGCCGATGCCGTAGCCGTGCCGCGAGAACACCTTGTAGGGCGAGATCGCATAGCCGTCGATATCGTAGCCGTCGATGTCGAGCCCGCCATGGCGGCGTGCTGGATGCCGTCGACGATGATGATGCAGCCGGGCGCGACCGCGCGGATCGTCTTCGCGATGGCGCCCACATCGACGCCCATGCCGGTCACCGGCGAGGTGTGCAGGATCGTCGCCACGCGCGTGTCCGGTGTGATGTGGGGCGCATAGTCGTCGGCGGTCACCGTGCCCGTTGCGTCATCGTGCGGCACGCTGACATAGGGTTTGCCCGTCACGCCCGCCCAGCGCACGCAGGCGCTGCGCGAGGCGGGATGTTCGAGCGTGCTGCCGACGACCTGCCCGTCCGCGGACGCGCCGACGATGGCCGTCGAGATCAGGCGGAACAAGAGTTCGGTGCCGCTCTCGCCGACGAAGACCTGGCCCGAGCCGGCATTGAGGAAGGCGCGGATGTCGGCCTTGGCTTTCCTGATGGTGTCGACCAGCGCGTGCGAGGCGGGATTGTCGCGCCCCTGATTGTCGGGAATGGCGGCGAACCTTGCCGACGTGTCGACCACCGAATTGAGCGTCAGCGCGCCGCCGGCGTTCTCGAAGAAGATGCGCGGACCCGAAAAGGGGCAGTGATCGACATGGGCGAAGCGGGACCGCACCGCGTCCGTCAGCCCGGCCTTGGTCGATAGCATGGCGGGTTTTCCTCGTTCAGCGGCGGCTGCGCGGCGCGCTCATCGGGCGCCCGCGTTCGACATAATCGACGAAGTTGCGCAGCGCGCCGAAGGCGGCCTCGCTGTCATGAACCTCGGTGCACAGTCGCTCATGGTCCATTCCGCCGGCCTCGAATTGTTCACGGTTCTCGGCGAACCAGCGCATCAGCCCGTCCGCGTCCATCTCGGGATGGGGCTGTATGCCCCAGACCGGTCCGTTTGCCCAGCGCCATATCTGGTTGCCGCAATCGGCGCTGTCGGCCAGGACGACGACCGCCTCGTGTCCGGCGCGCACCTCGTCGCCATGCCAGTGAAACACCGGCATGGTGTCGGGCAGGCCGGCCGTCACCGGGTCGTTCCGCGCCGCATCGGTCAGTTCGATCGTGCCGAAGCCCTTTTCGCGCGCCTTGCGGATGAAGACCTGATCGCGCCCGACCAGCGCGGAGGCGAGGACCTGGCTGCCGAAGCACAGGCCCAGCATCGGCACCTGCGCCTCGCCGAAGCGCCGCAGCACCGCATGCAGTTCGTGCACCCAGGCCAGATCGTCATAGGCGCCGTCGAAGCTCGGCGTGATGAAGACCCCGCAATAGTCGCAATGGTCGGGGAATTCGCCCTCATTGGTGCAGCGGACCTCGACCGGCAGGCCCGACGCATGCAGGAAACGGTCGAAGCGGGTTTCGGCCTGCCGCTCGTGCCAGTTGTCGAGGTAAAGAAAGGGTTTCATTGCGCCACCATGCCTTCGGCCGCCGCCATGCGCAGGCGCAGCGCTTCGGTTGCCGGCCCGTCGACCAGGCCCTCGGCGGTCAGCGCCACGCCATAGTCGCGTTCGGCCTCGGTCGCCGTGATCAGCCCGTCCAGCACGTCGGCGCGGACCCGTTCGGGATCTCGCTCCAGTGGCGGACCGTAGCCGCCGCCGCCGGGCAGTTCGAGCACCAGCCGCTCGCCATGGGGCACCGACTGGCGTCCCTTGCTGGCGAGCGGGCGGCCCGAGCCAAGCCGCACCACGCCCTTTGCGCCGTCATGGCCGCCATGGCGGCCCTGCGGCGCCTGCCATGTGCGGTCGAACATGGCGGCGACGCTGAACGGCACGTCATCGAGCCCGCCATATTCGAGCACCTGCCCGAAGCCGCCGCGATGAAGGCCGGCGCCGCCCGAGCCCTCGCGGAACTCCTTGCGCCAGACGACGACCGGGAAGGCCGCCTCGATGGCCTCGACGGGCGGGGTGCGCACGCCGCTCGGAAAGGCCGTCGCCGACATGCCGTCCATGGTCGGCCGGCCGCCGGTGCCGCCGGTGTTGAAGGTGATGACGTCGAAATCGGCGCCGATCTTCGGCGCCTTCGCCGCAACATCGGGATCGATCGCGGTCAGGCCGCCGCGGATCATCGGGTTCCACATGGCGCCCGCGCCCTCGGCGGGCACCCGGTCTGGGATCGCCTGCGCCAGGCAGCCGAAGACCACGTCGGGCAGCATCTGGCCGATCACATGCCGCGCCGAGACGGGCATGGGACGCCGCGCGTTCAGGATCGAGCCCTCGGGCGCCGAGACGCGGGCGACGCCGATGGAGCCGGCATTGCAGGGCACGTTGGGCGCGATCACGCAATTGACGCCGAACACGGTGTAGGCGAGGCAGAAATTGGCCACCACATTGATGCCGAACGGGCTTGCGTCCGACGAGCCCGTATAGTCGATGCCCAGCGTTTCGCCATCGACGGTCAGGGCCGCCTGGATGACGATGGGCGCGTCGAACCCGTCCAGCTCGACCCGGTGGCGATAGGTGCCGTCGGGCAGTGCGCCCACCGCCCTGGCGACGCTCGTGCGCGACTGTTCGACGATATAGTCGCCGATCTCTTCGATGTCGTCGAGGTCGAACTCCTTGAGCAGGGCCACCAGGCGGCGCGCGCCCTCGTCATTGCAGGCCATCATCGCATAGAAGTCGCCTTCCATGTCGTGGGCATTGCGCACATTGGTGCGCAGCAGGCCCATCAGATCCTCATTGACCGCGCCTTCCCGCGCCAGATGCATGATGGGGATGTTGACGCCTTCCTCATAGACCTGCCGCGCGTCGGGCCCGAAGCCGCGCCCGCCCATGTCGACGATGTGGCACGTGTTGGCCAGAAGGCCCACCACACGCCCCTTGTGGAAGGCCGGCGTCAGCACGGTGACGTCGTGATAATGGCCCACCGAAAGCCACGGATCGTTGGTGCAGAAGACATCGCCCGGCCGCATCGTGTCGACCGGAAAGCGGTCGAGGAAATGTTTGACGCAGATCGCCATCGCGTTGACGTGGCCGGGCGTGCCCGTGATCGCCTGGGCGACCATGTCGCCACGCCGGTTGAAGACGCCGGCCGACAGGTCGCCGCATTCGCGCACCGACTGGCTGAACGCGGTGCGGATCACGGTCTGCGCCTGTTCCTCGATCGCCGCGATCAGCCGGTTCCAGATCAACTGCTTGCGCAGCACGTCCATCGTGTCCATTGCCACCTCCGAAGGCTCAGCGGGCCCGCTTGCGGCTGAGCGCGATATGGCCCCGTCCGACCGCGCGGGCCCGAAAGGCCGACGAGACGATGATCGAGGTTTCGTCCTCGACGATGATGGCGGGGCCGTCGATCGTACCGACCGCCGCCATGTCCTTGCGCGCGATGACGCAGAAGGTCATCATCCGGCGGCTTCCGGCGTCGAACGCCCTGCGGTCCGACACGGGCGGTTCGCCCTGCGCAGCATCGGTCGCCGGGGCGCGGTCGGCATGGGGGGCGCTGCTGACGACCAGGCTCCAGGCGACGATCTCGCCGGTCGAGATGCCGCCAATGTCGCGGCCGAACACCTTGCGATATTCGGTGTCGAGCAAACCCTGCAACATGGCCGGCGCGTCGGCGCCGAAGGGCTCCATCGGCACGTCGATGGCGATCTCGTGACCCTGGCCGCGATAGCGCATATGCGCCTGACGCCGGACGGTCGGCGGCCGGCCGTCGTCGCCCAGACCCTGCCGGACGTTGGCGCGCGCTTCGGCTTCCATATCGGCACAGAGCCGGTTTGTCCGTTCGGCGTCGAACCGGTCGAGCGGCTGATAGTGGGTCCTGACCACCTCGAACGAAATCGGCGCGCGCAGGAAGCCGACCGCCGAGCCGACGCCGGCATTGGCCGGCACGACGATCTCGTTCACGTCGAGCTTGTCGGCAAGCTGGCACGCATGCAGCGGCGCGGCGCCTCCGAACGCGACCAGCGTGCGGTCGTCGACATTCTTGCCGCTTTCGATGGCGTGCACGCGCGCCGCGCTCGCCATGTTGTCGCAGACCATCTCGGTGACGCCGAAGGCGGCCGCCGTGGCGTCAAGCGTCAGCGGGCCGCCGATAGTCTCCTTCATCGCCCGCTTGGCGGCCGGCATGTCGAGTTGCATCCGGCCACCGGCGAACTCATCGGCGTCGATGCGGCCCATCAGCAGATTGGCGTCGGTCACGGTCGGCTTGTCGCCGCCAAGCCCGTAGCAGGCCGGCCCCGGCTCGGAGCCTGCGCTCGCGGGACCGACCGCCAGCCGGCCCAACTCGTCGATACGGGCGATCGAGCCGCCGCCGGCGCCGATCTCGACCATGTCGATGACCGGGATGCGCAGCGGCAGGCCGCTGTCCTTGCGAAACCGGTAGACGCGCGCCACCTCGAACCTGCGGCTGGTCTGGGCCCGGCCCTCGTCCATCAGGCAGATTTTCGCGGTCGTGCCGCCCATGTCGAACGAGATCGCCTTGTCGACACCGAGTGCGCGCGCGATCTCGCCGGCGAAGATGGCCCCGCCGGCGGGGCCGGATTCGACCATGTAGGCCGGCTTCTCCGCGCC